>JACCUZ010000187.1 GCA_013698395.1 Sporichthyaceae bacterium | reverse complement strand
CGTATACGTGGTCAACGCCCGCTGGGCCAGGCGTCGACACCTCGCGGAGCGGTCACTCGCCTCCCGAAGCGACCGGGAGAGACGGCACCAGCCCGGCCGATCGACTCGACCAGCCGACAATCAGGTGACCGGCAGGGACAGCGCGGCCGCACCTAAGCCCAGCAGGGCACAGCTGCCTAGCGTCCGGGGCACCGACCACCTCAGCCCGAACAACATCACCCCGGCAAGCACCGCGATCACGAGCGAGAGCGGTCGCACGCTCATCACCTCGGGCAGCTCCAGGCGCATCGGGCCCCACGTCGTGGTCTCCACCTTGTCGAACAGCGTGTGGACCGCGAAGTAGAGCGCCAGGTTGGCGATGACGCCGACGACGGCGGCTGTGACCCCGGCCAGCGCGGTGGCGAGGTTCCGGTTATGGCGCAGCCGCTCGACATATGGCGCGCCGAGGAAGACGAGGACGAACGAGGGGACAAAGGTCACCCACGTCGTCAGCAGCGCCCCGACTGTCGCGGCCACCCAAGGATCCAGAGAGCCCGGGGCGCGGTAGGCGCCCAGGAACGCGACGAACTGCACGACCATGATCAACGGTCCGGGTGTGGTCTCGGCCAGTGCGAGCCCGCGCACCATCTCGCGCGGTCCGAGCCACCCGTAGTCTTCGACGGCTCGCTGGGCGACGTAGGACAGCACGGCGTATGCGCCGCCGAATGTCACCAGTGCCATTCCCGAGAAGAAGAACCCCTGCGCAGTCGGCGTACTGTCACGGCCGGTCAGTGCGATGACCAGCCCTATCGGCACCGCCCAGGCGACCAGCCCGACCAGAAGCACGCTGGCGGTCCGCCGTGGCGTCTGCTGCTCGACGTGCAGAGCGTCGTCGGCGACCAGCGGCGGCGGACCGTCGTCAGGCTCGGCCGAGACCGTCATGCTGTCCGGCCGACGGCGGCCGGCCAACCAGCCGATAGCCCCAGCGGCGAGTACTACCAAAGGGAACGGCACCGCGAAGACGGCGAGCGCGAGGAATGCCCCGACCGCGAGGAGCACCAGCGTCGGCCGCGCCAGGGCTCGCCCGGCGATGCGCAGCACCGCCTGGGTCACGATCGCAAGAACGGCCGGTGCCACTCCGGCGAAGAGGGCGGACACCACGGTCGTGTTGCCGTACGCGACGTAGACCGCGCTCAGCGCAAACATCGCGATCACGCCCGGCAGCACGAAGAGCCACCCTGCGACCAGGCCTCCGCGCACCCCGTTGAGCAACCAGCCGATGTACACAGCCAGCTGCTGCGCCTCGGGCCCAGGCAGCAGCGTGCAGAAGTTGAGCGCGTGCAGGAAGCGGCCGCGACCTATCCACCGGCGCTCGTCGACGAGCGAGCGCTGCATCACGGCGATCTGGCCGGCGGGCCCACCGAAGGACTGCAGCGCCACAAGAGCCCAGACCTTGCTGGCCTCTCGCAACGGTACGACGTCACTGCGCCGGCGATCGGTGGTCATGACGGTCCAGCCAACCGCATGACCGGCCATGCCCGGTCAGTGGTGGTACTCGTGCACCACCGCGTGTCCCCGACCTCGCCCGATCATGACCCGGTTGACGGGCACGGTGACGACAAAGGCCACGAGCAGTGCGACGGCAAGGCTGCCCCAGAAGAGCCACGAGGTCAGCCCAGCTTCCATCGCGCCGGGGACGCCGAGCATGACGGCGTTGTCCACCACCTCCATCACCGCGATCGAGAGAGTGTCGGCCGCCAGCGCCACCTTGATCGCCTGACGCAGCGGAAGGCCGGACCGCAGCACCGGCCGGATCGTCAGCGCGTAGCCGAAGAAGAAGGCGAGTACGACGGCGAGCCCGATCGTCGACCAGTCACCCCAGCCCAGCGCTGTGCCGATCACCATGCCCAGCACCTCGCCGATGGCACACCCGGTCAGGCAGTGCAGCGTGGCGGACACGGCAGTGCGGGTGAGCTCGGTGCCCGACAGCTGTGCGTGGTGGTGGGACATGGAACTCGCTCCTTTCGCTTGCCGGTATATATACCCCATGGGGGTATGGTTGTCCAGCACGCAGTTTGCGGCCACCGGCGCTGGGCACTCCGCCCAGCGTGCTTACTCAGATCATGCGTGGAGCCGCTGCCGGCGCAGCGGGCACGACGGCCCTCAACGCCGTGACCTATCTGGACATGACGTGGCGGGGCCGCCCGGCCAGCAGCACACCGGAGGACACCGTCGAGAAGGGGCTGGGTCAGACATCGCTCGACCTCCCGGGCGAGGGCGAGACCCGAGCCAATCGCGTCTCCGCGCTAGGAGCGCTCTCGGGTCTGGCTACGGGGGTCGCCATCGGAGCTGCCTACGGGGCGGTGCGGGCACTCGGCGTCCGGCCGCCGGTCCTCGTGAGTGGACTGGTGACCGCCGCCGTTGCGCTGGCCGGCTCCAACGCGCCGATGACGGCGATGGGCGTGACGGATCCGCGGTCGTGGAGCACGGCGGACTGGGTCGCCGACGTGGTGCCTCATCTGGCGTACGGCCTGGTCACTGCATGGTCGTACTGCGCGCCCGAAGACTGAGGCCGGCCCTCAAGGACCTCGGTGGTCGCGCCGATGTCCCCCTTATGCACCCGGTCCTCAGCGACCTCGCTGCGCGGACCGCTCCACCGCCATCAGGGCCGGAGTTTTCCAGATGCGCCGCCGCCGCCACCGTGGCAGCGGCGTGCGACGGCCTGACAGACGACCTGCTGGCCGCGGGAGTCCAGCTGCCGAGCGTTTACCTCCTCGTCGGCGAACGACTTCGATGCTTCGCCGCCCGTGGTTACTTCCAGGTCGTCGACGGTTTCCCGCGCGAGGCAGGTGTCATCGGCTCCGTCGTCGCCTCCGGGGAGGCCGCCCTCATCCCCGACGTCCGCGAGTCAGCAGAGTTCATCGCCGCGGTACCGGGCCTGCTCGGCGAGGCATGTGTTCCGATCAAGGTTAACGGTCGCGTCGTGGGCGCGGTGAACGCCGAGTCGCGCACCGTGCTGCCCCCGGGATGGCTGCCGATCCTCATCGACGCAGCCGCCGCACTCGCCTCGCGCATCGCCCAGCTCGGAGGAGTTGCCCCCGAGTCCTTGATGCAGCGCGTCGCCCGAGCCGCCGTCGAGCTCACCGGGCTCGGCGACGCAGCCACGGTCGAGCAGCGCGCGGTCACCCTCGCCTGTGAGCTGTCGGGCATGAGCTCCGCGGTACTGGCCCGATCCTTCGCTGAGGGCCTGGCCGTCACGGCCGGCGCCGGACCGCTCGCGGACGCGCTGCGGGCATTCAGCCCCGAGGAGCTGGCGGCGATGGCCGGTTGGGTCGCCGCCGGCACCTCCTCACACTTCCCCGGCGGGGAGGACGTCCCACCCGCATACGGCTTCCTGCACCGGGCTGAGCTGCGGTCCTTGGCCGTCTACCCGCTCACCTCGGGCGGGCAGCGGGCGGGTCTGCTGCTGGTCGCCGACGGCGCACCGCATCCGCACCGCACCGACGTCGTCGAGGCCCTCGAGCTCCTCGGCGCGCAGACCGCCACAGCACTCGGGGCAGTCACCGCCTTGCAGGAGATGAGCCGGCGTGCTCTCGAGGACCCGCTGACCGGCTGCGGCAACTTCGGAGCCTTCGTCGGTGACCTCGCGGCCGTCGCCGACTCCCGTACGAATCACGCCGTCACGTGTGTCTTGCTCGACGTCGACCACTTCAAGGCCGTCAACGACACCTACGGCCACCTGTTGGGTGATCGGCTGCTGCAAGACGTGGTGGCGGCACTGCGACCCGTGGTCCGAACCGGTGACCGGCTCTACCGCCTCGGTGGTGACGAGTTCGCCGTCCTCGCGACGGGCGCTGGCACCGACGATGCAGAGGACGCCCACCGGCTCGCGACGCGCCTCCTGCTCGCCGTACGAGCCACCGGTGCGACGGTGTCGGTGGGCTACGCGACCGGTGCCGCGGCGGACGCACGAACGTTGCGCGCGAGCGCAGACGCTGCGCTGTACGCCGCCAAGCGAGCGGGGCGGGACACGATGCGTGGGCCTGCCGACTCCGCGACGCAGAACAGCTCGCTCACGGCCTGACCGCCGGCTCGAACCGGCGCAGTCGCAAGCTGTTGGAGACAACGAACACAGAGCTGAACGCCATCGCGGCCCCGGCGAGCATGGGGTTGAGCAGTCCTGCAGCTGCTAACGGCAGAGCAGCCACGTTGTAGGCGATGGCCCAGAACAGGTTGCCCTTGATGATGGCCAGGGTGCGCCTGGAAAGCCGGATCGCGTCGACGGCAGCCCGCAGGTCACCACGGACCAGAGTCAGGTCGCTGGCCGCTATCGCGACGTCGGTGCCGGTGCCCATCGCCAGCCCGAGGTCGGCCTGTGCGAGCGCGGCCGCGTCGTTCACGCCGTCGCCCACCATGGCGACCGTGGCACCACCTGCCTGGAGCCGCTTGACGACCTCGACCTTGGCGGCGGGCAACACCTCGGCGAAGACGTCGGCGTCCGCAACGCCGATCTCCTGCGCGACGGCATGGGCGACGGACCGGTTGTCCCCGGTGAGGAGGACCGGGCGTAGCCCCAGCGCCCGCATCGCGGCGACCGCTTCCCGCGACGTGGGCTTGACGGTGTCCGCGATGACCAGGACGGCGCGGGCACGGCCGTCCCAGCCGACGGCGACCGCGGTCTTCCCGTCAGCCTCGGCGGCGCTCTTTCGCCGTTGTAGGCCGATGGGAAGCGGCTGGGGCCATTTCTCGAGCAATGCGGCCCTGCCCACCAGGACGGCGTGAGCCGCGCCGTCGATCGTCACGAGACCTCGCACCCCGAGTCCATCGAGGTTGGTGAAGTTCTCCGGGACAGGCAGGTCACCGACCTCCTGTCGGGCAGCAGTGGCCACTGCCCTGGCAATGGGGTGCTCAGAGGCGTCCTCGAGAGCTCCGGCCAGCAGCAGGACCCGGGCCCGGTCCTCCCCATCGGCGAGCAGCACGTCGACCAAGGCCATGCTGCCGGTCGTAACGGTGCCGGTCTTGTCCAGCACGACTGTGTCCACCCGCCTGGTCGACTCGAGGACCTCCGGCCCCTTGATGACGATGCCGAGCTGGGCTGCCCGTCCGGTGCCGACCATCAGCGCGGTCGGAGTGGCCAATCCCAGGGCGCACGGGCAGGCGATGATGAGCACGGCGACCGCCGCGGTAAACGCGTCCTCAGCGGGAGCACCGTTCGCGAGCCACAGCACGAGCGTCCCCGCAGCCAGAACCATGACCAGGGGAACGAACACAGCCGAAACCCGGTCCGCAAGCCGCTGGACGGCGGCCTTGCCGTTCTGCGCGTCTTGCACGAGGCGGGCCATCTGCGCGAGCTGGGTGTCGGGGCCCACCCTGGTCGCGCGTACGACGAGCCGACCACCGGCGTTCACGGTTGCGCCGACGACCCGGTCGCCCGGGCGCACCTCGACGGGCACGGATTCGCCGGTCACCATCGACGCGTCGACCGCGGACGTGCCGGTCACGATGACGCCGTCAGTTGCGATCTTCTCCCCCGGTCGGACAACGAAGGCGTCGTCGACGGTGAGCTCCTCGAGCCGGATCCGGACCTCTCGACCCTCGCGGAGCAGGGCGACATCCTTCACCCCGAGTTCGAGCAGCGCCCGCAGCGCGGCACCGGACTGGCGTTTCGCGCGTGCCTCCGCGTACCGGCCGGCCAGCAGGAAGAGCGTCACCCCGGACGCAACCTCGAGGTAGATCTCGTCCGAACCGCCGGCGCGGGTCGGGATGAGGCGGAACGGCATCCGCATGCCTGGGGTTCCGGCGTCACCGAGGAACAGCGCATACAGCGACCAGCCGAATGCGGCCACGACACCGAGGGAGATCAGGGTGTCCATCGTCGCCGCGCCGTGGCGCAGGTTCGTGATGGCCGCCTTGTGGAACGGCCACCCTCCCCAGGTCACGACCGGCGTGGCCAGCGCGAGCGACACCCACTGCCAGTACGGGAATTGCAGAGCCGGCACCATCGCCAGCGCAATTACCGGAACCGCGAACACTAGGCTGACCAAGACCCGTCGGCGTAGCGGCCCAACTGCATCCGGCTCGGCCCCGGCCTCTGCCTCGGCTGTGTCACCCCCGGCAATGGGCTGTGGGGCTCTCGCGGTATAGCCCGTGGTCTGCACCGTCGAGACGAGGTCCTCGACAGTGACGCCATCGGCGACGCTCACGTTCGCCCGCTCCGTGGCGTAGTTCACCGTGGCGGTGACGCCGTCCATCCGGTTCAGTTTCTGCTCGACGCGCGCCGCACAGGAGGCACACGTCATGCCTCCGATCAGAAGCTCAACGGTGCGGCTCTCGGTGGTCGGACGGGTGGTCATGCTGGTGCCAGGCTCACGGTGAACCCTGTGGGGTGGCAAGCTGGTAACCCGCCTCGTCGACCGCGTCGCGGACCGCGGTTTCCGCCAGAGGGCCGTCGGAGACGACCCGGACTTTCGAGGTGCCACCGACGTTGAGGCCGATGGATACTTCCTGAACGCCGTCGAGCGCCTTGAGCTCCGTTGTGACCGCAGAGACGCAGTGCGCGCAGGTCATGCCGGTTACGCCGTACTCGTTAGTGACGCTCATGACGTGCTCCTTGGGCAGGGAGGGGGCATTGCAGGCGGGGGGTCAGCTGCGTACGAGGCGGGCGATCGCTTCCGACGCCTCGCGGACCTTCTCCTCGGCCTCGGCACCGCCCTTCGCCGCGGCGTCGACCACGCAGTGGGCAAGGTGCTCGCCGAGCAGCTCAAGGGAGAACGACTGCAGCGCCTTGGTGGCCGCGGACACCTGCGTCAGGACGTCGATGCAGTACTTGTCCTCCTCGACCATCCGCTGAAGGCCACGGACCTGTCCCTCGACGCGGCGCAGCCGCTTCAGGTGGCTGTCCTTCCGACCGGTGTATCCCGGAGCGGTTGACGGCGCGACCGTGGCGGCGCTCATGAGGGTTCCTCTCGACGTACGACGGATCGGCCCTACTATACCCCCTGCTGGTATAACGCACGCGGCGTAGGGAAAGGTCAGGTCCCCTCGAGCGTGGAGAGCGGATCGTGTTCACCGACGACGACGTCGACGGGGACCTGTTGGTCGGGGGGCACCTGGAGGGTGTCCTCCAGGCGGTCCGCGAGGGCGAGTCGCATCGTCCGGCGGACCCGACGCGGGCCCGCGCGAAACCACTCAGGCACCTCGCTGACGAGCAGAGCCGGCCGCTCCCGCGGGAGGTCTGCCAGCCAGTGCCGGGAAGGCTCGCGGGGTCGAACGTTGCCCAGGGTCGAACACCGGCCCTTGCAGGCCCAGGCGGGCCACCCGGTCCGGGACCAGCGCAGCAACATGGGCAGCCAACTGGGCGCCGATCGCCATCTGGCAGCTCCGCGCAGCTCCGCAGCGGCTCGCTGTGGCTACTCAGGGGAATGGATGTCAAGCGCTCCGTCCGTCGTCCGTGCCGTGCTACGGCCGGCTGGGGTGGCCCAGGTCCGCCGGACCAGTTGTCAAGACCCGTTTTGGGCCGCATGGGGCCGCATGGGGCTGGTCGACGTACGGTACGCCAGGACTGGTCGCCGCTCAGGCGTACGAGCGCGGAGGAACGGAGGTGCCGCATGACGGTGGCAGAACCCGTCTCGATGGAGGAACAGCGACTGGCTGCAGTCCGCCGCTACGACATCCTCGACACCCCGCCGGACGGCGCGTTCGACCGGATGGCGGCGGCCGCCGCTGACCTGTTCTCGGTTCCCATCGCCATCGTGAGCATCGTGGACAGCGACCGGATCTGGTTCAAGTCCCACCACGGGCTCGACGAGGTCACGGAGATCGACCGTGAACCCGGACTGTGCGCGTCCGCGATCCTAGGCGAGGGGCCCTGGGTCGTGACGCATGCAGCCAGCGACCCCAGGACGCTGGCCAACCCGTTGGTCGCAGGGGAGTTCGGGCTGCAGTTCTACGCCGGCGCCCCGCTCACCACCAGCGACGGCTACAACCTGGGAACGCTGTGCGTCCTCGACCACGAGCCGCGTCAGGCCACTGATGCCGAGACGCGCATCTTGAGCCACCTTGCGTCTCTCGTTGTCGACCAGCTCGAGCTGAGGCTGAGCGCCCGAAAGGCGCTGGCGGTCTCCGAACAGCGCCTTTCCGAGACGGAGACTCTCGCCGCTGCTCTTCAGCGCAGTCTGCTGCCCCCCGCGCTGCCCGACATCCCGCACATCGAGATCGCGGCCGCCTACCATCCGGCCAACCGCTACCAGGTCGGTGGTGACTTCTATGACGTCTTCCCCATCGACGCACAGACGTGGGGCCTGGTCATGGGTGACGTCTGCGGAAAAGGCCCCGAGGCGGCCGGGCGGACCTCATGCGCCCGCTACAGCCTGCGTGCCGCCGCGATCCACCAGACCGACCCGGCTGCCGTGCTCGAGCTGGTGAACCAGGCGCTGCTGCTCGATGCGGAACCGGTGATCGAGGCGCCCTTCGTGACCGCGTTGTTCGCTCGGCTCCAGCCGCACTCTGGCCGCGCAACCATCTCGTTCGCGGCCGGCGGACATCCGCTGCCGACCGTGCTCCGCGCGGACGGAACGGTCGAGCAGGCCGGTGAGCCCGGAACGCTGCTCGGAGTGCTGCCGCAGAGCCGCACCACCACCTCGACCCTCGAACTGGCGACAGGTGACACGGTGGTGCTCGTCACCGACGGCGTTCTCGACTCCGGTCGGCCACGCCTGGACCACGACGGGCTCACCGACGTGCTGGGCTCCTGCCGTGGGCTCCCACCTGCTCAGATCGCCGCGCGCATCCACCACACGGTGGCCACGGCACAGAGCGATGACATCGCGATCCTGGTAGTGACAGCCCGCGACTAACCCGTCCTCAACGGGGCACTCCGTGGTGGACGGAACGCACCCGCGTGGCGCATTATTAGCACTCAACGAGTCCGAGTGCCAAGAACCGAGCCGGGAGGCGTCCGTGCCGACGTACCAGTACGCCTGCACCGAGTGTGGTCACCGGCTCGAGGTCGTTCAGTCATTCAGCGACGAGCCGCTGAGCGAATGCCCACAGTGCGAGGGTCGACTGCGCAAGGTCTTCAACTCCGTCGGCATCGTCTTCAAGGGCTCCGGCTTCTACCGAAACGACAGCCGCGAGAAGCCGGCGGCCAAGAAGGAGAAGTCGGACGGCGACCGGCCCGACAAGAGCGGCGGCGACACCAAGCAGGTAGACGCCCCGGCGGCAAAGGACTCGGCCAAGAGCTCGGCAGAGAAGAGTTCTCCCAACGGATCGGCCAAGCCGTCGAACAAGCCGACGGGCTCCTCGACGGGCTCCTCGTCGGGCTCGTCTTCCGGCTCCTCCACAGCGGGCAGCGCCGCCTGACTCGGGCTGTGGACCGGCCTGGTCAGCCGTCCCTCCCTCGTTAGGCTCCAACGGGTGACTACGACAGCACAGCGGTCGTACGACGGGCCGCCAGCAGCCATCGGGATCATCGGCGGCTCCGGCCTGTACGAGATGTTCGACGGTGAGCCCGTCGATGTCCCGACGCCCTGGGGTGCACCAAGCGATCCGTTGACCATCGGAGAACTGTCCGGTCGCAGCGTCGCCTTCCTTCCGCGACACGGGCGGGACCACCGGTTCCCTCCTCACCGGGTCAACTATCGGGCCAACCTGTGGGCGCTTCGGGTGGTCGGTGTGCGCCAGGTGCTGGCTCCTTGCGCTGTCGGCTCCCTCAGGGCGGACCATGGCCCTGGCACCGTCGTCGTGCCCGACCAGCTGGTCGACCGGACGTCCGGGCGGGACCACACGTTCTACGGCGAGCCCGGCGCAGTCGTACACGTGGCCTTCGCGGACCCGTACTGTTCCCACGGGCGTCGGGTCGCCGTCGAGGCCGGCCGCCGCTGCGAGTTGCCGGTGGTCGACGGAGGCACCCTCGTGGTGGTCAACGGCCCACGGTTCTCCAGCCGCGCGGAGTCGACCTGGCACCAATCCCAGGGGTGGTCGGTTATCGGCATGACGGGGATGCCCGAGGCCGCGCTGGCTCGCGAGCTGGCGATGTGTCTCACGGCGGTCGCCCTGGTGACCGACGTCGATGCCGGGCTGGAGCAGGGGCAAGGCGTGACGCACCAAGAGGTGCTGCGAGTGTTCGCGGCGAACATCAGTGGCGTACGCGACCTGCTGGTCGAGGCCGTGGGCAGCCTTCCTTCGCAGGACACCGACTGCGAGTGCAGGCATGCCCTCGACGGGCAGAAGCTGCCGTTCCGCCTGCCGTGACCGGCGCCGGTCGCCCCGATGACCTGGTCAGCCGGTGGCTGCGTGACCTGGTGCGCGCCACGCAATGGCACCGGCGGCTCGTGGCGTCAGGGATGCTCGCCGGGTCCGTTGCGCTCGCTCTGCACGTTCTCGCACCACCACCGCCACCAACTGTCGCCGTGGTCGCCGCCGCACGCGACGTCCCAGCGGGCGAGCGGCTCACCGACAGACACCTGGTCGTCGTGCGCCGGGTCCGCGAGTTCCTGCCAGACGGCGCCATCGACAGAACGTCCGCCGCTCGCGGCGCGACCGTGACCTCAGCTGTGCGCCGCGGGGAGATCATCACCGATGTCCGACTCGTGAGCCCGCAAGCCGTCTCGCGCCTCGGCAACGGGCTGGTTGCCGCCCCCGTCCGCATCGCCGACACCGACGCGGTGTCCCTGCTGCGCCCCGGCGACCTCGTCGACGTTCTCGCGGCCGGGGCGGCCGAAACGTCACCCATCGGGGAGGCCCGGCTGGTGGCGTCCGCGGTGCGTGTGCTGGCGGTCCCCCGAGGAGCGTCCGAGAGACTTGGCTCCACCCTCGGCGACGGGGCGCTGGTGCTGGTCTCGACGTCAACGGCGACGGCCGTAAGGCTGGCTGGAGCCGCCGTCACCGATCGGCTCTCCGTCGTGCTCAGGAGCCAGCCATGATGCGCCCGGGCGCTGTGCGGATCTACCAGTGTGGGGGCTTGTCGCGCCGCAGTCGCTCGAGGTCGGCAGCCAACTCTGTCGGGTCATCGTTGCGTGCCTCGCCCCAACCACTGTCGGTGTCGTCGGCCGTCTGCTCGGGCAACACCTCGTGGTCATGCCCGGGCCGCTCGCTCACGCCGCCACCATAGCCGCGGACCCCCCACCGCCCGAGCGTGACTACGCTGCCTCGCACCCGAGCGGAAAGCGAGCAACGGCTTGTGGGCCTGATGAACGTCTTGGCGCGGGTGCGCCGGCTAGCGAGCAGGTCTGTCGGCTCGGCCGCCCCAGGCGCCGGCCGTGACGTGGAGCGCAAGCTGGCCAGGGCGAGATCTGACCGTGACGCCGCGCGCGACAAGCTGGAAAGGGCGACTGCCACCTCGGACCTCTACAGGCAGCAGAGCCAGTCGCTCGCAGCAGAGCTCGAGCAGGCCCGTGCCCAGGGCGCGGTGGTGAGTGGCCGCGACCGCACGGACCTGTCCTACCTCTTCGTGGTGACCTACGGCCGCTCCGGCTCAACGCTGCTGCAGGGCATCCTGTCCTCGATACCGGGTGTGATGATCCGCGGTGAGAACGGTGGGGCGCTGCAGCACCTGTTTGCCTTTCACACCACCGTCACGGGTCACCGAGACCGACTTGCCAGGCCGCAGCCGCTGCCCGCCAGTCACCCGTGGTGGGGGATCGATGGTTACCCCGACGCGACGGCGCTGCGTGATCTGCGGCTGCTGATGCTGGAAACGGTGCTGCGCCCCGATGTGGACACGCGCGTGGTGGGCTTCAAGGAGATCACCTGGCTGCCGGATCGGTTGCCGGAGTACCTCGCCTTCGTGCGGGACGTCTTCCCGGGTGCACGCTTCGTGCTCAACACCCGCGACCTCCAGCAGGTGGCCCAGAGCAAATGGTGGGTCCGACGGCCCGACGCTCTCGCCGAGCTACAGACGATGGAGAGGCAGTACGTCGACGCGCTCGACGGCTTGGGCGATGCGGCCTACCACGTGCACTACGACGACTGGGTCGCCGACCCTGGCGTACTGCGGAAACTGTTCGAGTGGCTCGGTGAGGACTTCGACGAACAACGGGTCCGGTCAGTGATGGATGTCCATCATTCTTACTGATCGTTGTGCACGGGGGCTGTCGCAAGATGAGTGAGTTGCGCGCCCCGGGAACTGACGGCGACAGATCCGGCCTCCGTTGCCCGCGCAACTGCATCGCGCAGCGGTCGACTGCGGCTGATCTCTGCCGCGAAGAACCCGACGAACGCATCGCCAGCACCCGAGGTGTCAACGACATCGACAGGCACCGCCGGTATGTGCGCTGCGCCCTCCTCACTGGTCATCACGGCGCCCTGCCCTCCCGCTGTCACCACGACAGCCCCCGGTCCCAGCGCCCGAAGCGCCTCCGCTGCGCGCATCAGCGCCGGCAGGTCGGGAACCTCCTCATGGAGGAGGTACTCCGCCTCCTGTCGATTGACGACCAGCACATCGAGGCGCTCCAGCACCGGGGCCGGCACGACGACGGCGGGGGCCAGGTTCAAGACAACAGCCGTCCCCACCTCTGCCGCGGTCTCGACCGCCCGCACCACCACGTCGACCGGGAGCTCCATCTGCATGAGCAGTACGTCCGCCCGTCCAAGTTCGGCGCGCATGTTGCCCACGTCATCAGGAACGAGGGCGGAGTTGGCACCCGGGGACACGGCGATGGCGTTCTCGCCGTCACGGGCGACGAGAACAACGGCAAGGCCGGTGCTTCGTTCGGCTGTTGTACGGAGCAGGGTGACGTCGACGCCGGCGCGCACCAACGCATCGCGCGAGGCTGCCCCGTGCGCATCGTCGCCCACGCAGCCCGCAATGCTCACCCGTGCACCCGCGAGCGCGGCCGCGACCGCCTGGTTCGCGCCCTTGCCACCAGGCCGCAGAACGACGTCCTCTCCGAGGACTGTCTCGCCACTGGTCGGCAACTCACCCACCCGCAGGATCAAGTCCATGTTCACCGACCCGAGCACCAGCACGCCGCCGTCCGACCGCTCGTTCTCGTGACTGGACACGCCTACCGCCTGCACTCTCTTAGTCTCCTCCGGTGTGACGCACCGCTGAGACTCCCACGGTCAGGAACGGTTGCTCCCGCGCTGTCCCGAGCCGGCGCGTGGTCACCACCGGCCCTCACGATCATCGAGGACTTGCAGGACTGTCGCAGGTGCTGTGCACGACAGGCATGTGACCGAGCGGTGGGTACCATGATGTGCGCTGCAGCCAGGCGTCCTAACGGTCAATGCACGTCATCCCGCACATCGAACGACGCACACCCGCAGGTCGGCCCTCGTAGCTCAGGGGATAGAGCATCGGTTTCCTAACTCGATCTTGGTCGACCATCCGCTTCCGCGCGGGTGCATGTGTGCAGGTCGCCAGCGCGATCCCGTCCGCCTC
>JACCUZ010000155.1 GCA_013698395.1 Sporichthyaceae bacterium | reverse complement strand
GAGAGAAGGCGCCGCCACGCAGGTCGACCCCGTCCTCGGCCCCGGTGGGTGCGTCGCCGGGGACGTCCGCTGGCCGGGTCCGTGGCACCTTGGTGATGAGCGGAAGCACCAGACCGGCGGCCGCAATGATGCCGATCGTGGTGTAGCCCAGCGTGTAGTTCTTGTCCTCACCGATCAGCGCCGCGGCGATCTGCGGGCCGAGGACTCCACCGAGGCTCCAGCCAACGATCATCAGGCCGTAAATGGCGCCGGCGTTGCGGACGCCGAAGTAGTCGCCCGCCGTGGCCGGCATGGTGCCGAACCCGCCGCCGTAGCAGAGGTAGATGACGGCACCGAGCACCGGACCGGAGGTTTCTCCCGCGAAGAGTTGGTCGACGCCGGGGCGCAGGACGTCTTCGACACCTTGGAGGACCTGTTGAGGTCCCTGCGCGCCAGTCGTTAGCTCAATTTCGCGGCGCCGAAGGCCACGGTGAAGGCGCGGCACCAGATGACGACGGCGCCGTCAGGGGCATGCGGGGGTACGTCGTACTGCTGGTCACCCTTGTTGCCCTTGAGAGCGCCGAGGTCGACGGCTCCCTCGACAGATGAGCCGTCACCCGCAACGACGTAGACGCGCAGGTCCGGACCGGGATCGGTGTCGAAGCGGGTGAGTGTGACCACGCGCGCGCCGTCGGGCTGCTCGATCAGGGCGGCCCGACCGCTGGTCGGGTGGGCTCCGTCGCGGAACCGTCCGTCGGCGAGGAGGACCGGGCCGGTGGACTCTTCAGCGGCGGCTCGCTCCATGGACTCGCTCGGCGCCGGGGACTCGCTCTGCGCCGAGGACTGCTCAGCCCGAGGGGCAGTGACCACCTCTTCGTCGGCCACCCGGTCGACCGAGCTGGTCCAGAGCAGGAACCCACCAAGGACTGATGAGGTGACCAGCCAGGCGGCGAGGACTGGCGCTGCCAGCCACCGGCGGCGCCACGCCACCAGCACCGCCAGGCCGCCGGCCAGCGCGAACCAGGCTCCGGTGAGCAGCATGGCGGCCGTCGCGTTATTGGTGAGGACGGCGCCGGTGACCCAGACACCGGACGCGACGACGAGCGCGCGGTCACGGCCGCCGCGAGCACTCGGGACATGGCGGCACCTCTCGACGTGGTCGGCCGGGTCAGATGGGGAACGTTCCGGGGATCTCGTCGGTGCCCAGCGCGCGCTTCATCCGGGTTTGCGCCCGCGTCCCTTAGGTTGGCCGATCATGAGGGTGGGTGTCGCCGCGGAGACGCGGCCGGGGGAGCGGCGAGTGGCGCTGGTCCCCGAGGAGGTGCGGCACCTGGTGGACGCCGGGCTCGAGGTGGTGGTGCAGGCCGGTGCGGGGCGGCACGCCTTCGCCGCGGACCCGGCGTACATCGATGCGGGGGCAGCCGTGGTCGATGGTGACGTGCTGGCCCAGAGCGAGGCAGTGCTGACGGTGTCACCGCTGACTGTTGAGCAGGCCCGCCTGTTGCGACCTGGCACGGTGGTGATCGGTTTGCTGCCGGTGGCCGCGAACCAGGAGCTGGTCGAGGCCCTGCGCTCCCGCGACGTGCTCGCCTTCGCGATGGAGCAGGTGCCGCGCATCTCTCGGGCCCAGTCCATGGACGCCTTGTCATCGCAGGCGCTCGTCGCCGGCTACCGCGCGGGACTGGTCGCCGCGCAACTCCTTCCGCGGTTCCTCCCCTTGTTCATGACCGCGGCCGGCACGGTACCTCCGGCAAAGGTGCTGGTGCTCGGCGCCGGGGTCGCCGGGCTGCAGGCCATCGCGACCGCCCGTCGCCTCGGTGCGGTCGTCGAGGCCTTCGACGTACGCCCGTCGTCAGCGGACGAGGTGCGCTCGATGGGCGCCACCTTCCTCGACCTGGGTCTCGAAGTGCTCGAGGGCGCCGGCGGTTACGCCCGGGAGATGGGCGAGGAGCGCGCGGTCCGCCAGCGTGAGCTGCTGACGCCGTACGTCGGCGCCAGCGACGCGGTCATCACCACGGCGGCCGTGCCGGGCAGGTCGGCGCCCCTGTTGGTGACCGCCGCGATGGTCGAGACAATGCGGCCCGGGTCGGTGGTCGTCGACCTCGCATCCGAGAGCGGCGGCAACTGCGAGCTGTCCCGGCCCGGCGAGACCATCGAGCACCATGGCGTGACGGTGTGGGGAGCGCGCGACGTGCCGTCGTCGATGCCGGTGCACGCGAGCCAGCTCTACTCGCGCAACGTGGTCAACCTGCTGCTGCTCATGACCAAGGACGGCCGGGTGGAGCCGGACTTCGACGACGAGATTCTCGCCGCCACCTGCGTCACTCGAAAGGAAACCGGATGATCACTGCGAGG
The DNA here is from genome assembly GCA_013698395.1 of Sporichthyaceae bacterium. Taxonomy (GTDB): domain Bacteria; phylum Actinomycetota; class Actinomycetes; order JACCUZ01; family JACCUZ01; genus JACCUZ01. Next base: position 2,059 of record JACCUZ010000155.1, on the reverse strand, counting down.
TGTGATGAGTGACGGCATGACGCTGCTGACCTTCTTCGTGCTGTCGGTCTTCGTCGGGTTCGAGGTCGTCTCGAAGGTCTCTTCGGTGCTACACACACCGCTGATGTCCGGCGCCAACGCGATCCATGGCGTGATCCTCGTCGGCGCCGTGATCGTCACGGGGCACGCACACTCGAGCACGGCACTGGTCCTCGGTCTGATCGCTGTCGTGCTGGCTACGGTCAACATGGTCGGTGGCTTCGTGGTCACCGACCGGATGCTCGAGATGTTCACCGCTGGCCGACCGCAGCGCCGAGCCGGTGCAGGCGTCGATTCAGGCAAGGGTGCCTGAGTGGACCTGCTGCCCGAACCTGTTGCAGAGCTCGGTTACCTCGTCGCGGCGGTCTGCTTCATCCTGGCGCTGAAGGGGCTGTCCTCTCCGGCGACGGCACGACGTGGCAACCTGCTCGGCGCTGTCGGCGCCGTGCTGGCGTGCGTGGTCGTGTTCCTGTCGCAGGACCTGGACCACGTCGTACCCATCCTGGTCGCGATCGCGATCGGAAGCGTCATCGGTGTCCCGGCCGCGCGCCGGGTTGCCATGACCCAGATGCCGCAGCTGGTCGCACTCTTCAACGGCGTGGGTGGCGCGGCGGCAGCGCTCGTGGCGGGCATGGAACTGACCGCCACGCAGCGAATCGAGGGCCCCGAGGGGTCCGGCGCGCTCGAGCTGCCGGGGCTGGCGGGTTCCTCCCGCGGGGGCACGTCGGAATGGTTCGCCTATCTGGGACGCGGAACCGACGTGCTCAGCCTCCCTGCTACGTCGTCGACCTACCTTGCTGCGGCAGCGGGTGCCTTCACCGTCTTCGTGGGCGCGATCTCGCTCTCCGGATCGTGCGTCACCTTCGCCAAGCTGCAGGAGCTGATGACCACGCGGCCGGTCATCTTCCCGGGTGGACCGTTGCTCTTCGGCGCCGTCGTCGTGGCCGGCCTGGGGCTCAGCCTCGCGGTGGTCGTCGACGCGAGGGACAGCGTGGTGTCGACGTGGTTGCTGGTACTGCTGGGGCTGGTTGCGGTGGCCGTCGGCGTGCTGTTCGTGCTCCCGGTCGGCGGGGCCGACGTACCGATCGTCATCTCCCTGCTCAATGCCTTCACCGGCCTCACGGTCGCGGCGAGCGGTTACGTGCTCGGCAACACGCTGTTGCTCGTCGCGGGCACCCTGGTCGGGGCGAGTGGCACCATCCTCACCCGGATGATGGCTGCGGCAATGGGGCGCTCGACGGCGAGCATCCTGTTCGGGGCGTTCAGGGGCGGCTCCACTGCGGGTTCGACGCAGCTCAGTGAACGTCCCGTGCGCTCCGCCGGCGCCCAGGACGTCGCAATTCTCCTGTCGTACGCACGCAAGGTGGTGATCGTGCCGGGTTACGGCCTGGCCGTTGCGCAGGCTCAGCACACGATCCACGAGTTGGTCGACGTGCTGCAGGCCCGCGGGGTCCAGGTGCTCTACGGCATCCATCCGGTCGCCGGGCGGATGCCGGGGCACATGAACGTCCTGCTGGCCGAGGCAAACGTGCCCTACGCGCAGCTCAAGGAGATGGACGAGGCGAACTCCGAACTCTCCTCGGCCGACGTCGCCCTCGTGGTCGGCGCCAACGACGTGGTCAACCCGGCCGCCAAGAACAGCCCGGTCAGCCCCATCTACGGCATGCCCATCATCACGGTGGACGAGGCCAAGGCGGTCGTCTTCCTCAAGCGCTCGATGCGCCCAGGCTTTGCCGGCATCGAGAACGAGCTGCTGCACGACGCGAAGACCACGTTGCTCTTCGGTGACGCCAAGGACTCGTTGACCAAGGTCTTGGCGGCGATGAAGTCCGTGTGAGGCTGGGCACCGTGCCGGACGTACGGGTGCTCACCACCGCCGAGGCGTCGAGCCAGCTGCTGGCGGCCGCCCGGATCCTATGCGACCGGGCGTTCGACGGTGGCTTCTCCGACGAGGACTGGGCGCACTCCCTCGGCGGCTGGCATGCGCTGGTCGTCGAGGGCGCGGCGGTTGTCTCGCACGCCTCCGTGGTCCCGCGCGACC
>JACCUZ010000146.1 GCA_013698395.1 Sporichthyaceae bacterium | reverse complement strand
TGCTTAGAGGTGGCGGTGATCGGTCGGGCGTCCTCCTCGATGCCGGTGACTGCCTTGCCCTCCTCGGGACGGTCACCGTTGGTGGCGAGGAGGTAGGGCGCCTTCGCGAACAGGTGGTCCCGCAGGTCCATGATCACCAGCTTGGGTGACAGCGGCTTGCCGGTGTTCCACGCCGGGCACTGGTCCTGGCAGCGCCCGCACTCGGTGCAGGTGGCGAAGTCCAGCATCCCCTTCCAGGTGAAGTCCTCCACCTTCCCCCGCCCGAGCGGGGCGTCCTCGTCGAGCTCGTCGATGTCGGCGAAGTCGATCGGCTTTCCCTTAACCAGCATCGGTAGCAGCGGGCCCAGCGCCTTGGGCTCCCGCTTGGTGAGCACGTTGAGGGGGGCGAGGAAAATGTGCAGGTGCTTGGAGTACACGACCAGCACCAGGAACCCCAGAATCACACCGATCTGGGCCAGGATCCCCACCGTCTCCAACGTCTCGTTGGTGGTCTCCCCCAGCGGCTCCAGTACGGCCGCCACGGCATGGGAGGCGAAGGCCTCGCGGCCGAACGGGAACACCCCGGTGTTGACCTGCGCCCCGCGGTAGAGAAACAGCGTCCACACCACGTTGAAGATCATGAACAGTACGAGCCACGCCGCGCGGGTGTGCGAGCCGTAGAACCGTGACGCCCGCTCCCGCCGGGCCGGTGCGTTGCGCAGCCGGATCGCGGCGAACACCCCTAGCGACACCAGCACCGCCACGGCGAAGAAGTCCTCGGCGAAGCCCAGCAGCCGCCAGTGCCCCACCACCGGTATCGCGAAGTCCCGGTCGAACAGCGCCCCGTACGCCTCCAGGATCGTCGCCGCCAGCACCACGAACGCCCAGAACGTGAAGAAGTGCGCCACCCCGGGCACAGACCACTTCAACAGCTTGCGCTGGCCGAACACCTCGACCAGTTGATCCCTCGCGCGCTGCCCCAAACCCTCCAGGCGTCCCGGCGCCGGCTGCCCCGACGAGATCAGCCGGTACAGGTACACCACTCGCCGACCGGCGACCGCGAACGCGGCGACCGTCATCAGCAGACCGAGCACCAGCCGCACCACGAGCTCCTCCCCCGATGGTCACCGACCGCTCGGCCAGGGTAGGGGTCTTGTCCACGCGCGCGGAGCGGCCTACCGTCCCAAGGACGCCGCCGACCAGGCGGTGACCCGCCGGAGGCCGTGATGAGCGTCGCTCGCCGTGCCCTGCTCGCCGTGGTGCTCGCCGTCGCGGCAGCCCTGCCTGCCGCCCCCGCGCATGCTGCGGAGCGACCTCGCGTCATGGATGCACTGGGCGACTCCATCACGCGCGGGTTCAACGCCTGCGGCTGGTTCTTCGACTGCACCAGCCGCTCGTGGTCCGCGGGCAGTTACTCCACCGTCAACAGCCACTACCGACGGCTGGCCGCAGTCCAGCCTCTCTCGGCGTACAACGACGCCAAGACCGGCGCGAAGGTCTCTGCGCTACCTGGCCAGGCCACCACCGCAGTGGGCCGCAGCGCGCAGTACGTGACGGTCCTCATCGGCGCCAACGACGCGTGCACGAGCACCCCTGAGGCGGTGACGTCCGTGCCGGCGTTCCGGGCCAGTGTCCGGACCGCTCTGGACACCCTCGCGTCCGGCGGCGGCCGTTCGGTCTTCGTCTCCTCGATCCCCGACCTCTACCAGCTCTGGCAGGTCGGGAAGGGCAGCTCGTCGGCGCGCTCGGCCTGGGCCGCCTACGGCATCTGCCAGTCGATGCTGAAGAACCCGACGTCGACCCAGCAGGCCGACGTCGACCGGCGGTTGTTCGTCCAGCAGCGCGTCAAGGACTACAACGCCGCGCTCGCCCAGGAGTGCGGGGTGACGCCCGGATGCGTGTACGACGGGGGCGCCGTGTTCGGCTACCCATTCCAGCGCAGCCACCTCAGCACCTGGGACTACTTCCACCCCAACACCAGCGGGCAGGCGGTGCTGTCGCAGGTCACCTGGAACGTCGCCGGGCCGGCCTTCGGTTGGTAGTTGGTCCGCTCAGAACAGCTCAGAACAAGGCGCCGACGATCCACTGCACCAGCGGAATAGCGACGGGGGCGGCGATCGCGAGCATCCCGAGGACCACCAGGGCGGCGAGCAAACGGAGCGGCGCGGCCGGCTTGCCACGGTCGTTGCGCAGGGCGGGGAGCACCTGACGAGGGTACGACGGGACGATGCCGTGGACGCGACGGTCAGGTGACCTCTTCCATCCCGGGCGGGAGGTGACCGGTGGACTTCCGGTAGTACCCGGCCGCCTTGCGGGTGGCCAACATCCGGGCCAGGCCCATCGCTGCCCCGCTTGCCAAGGCGTAGGGGACGGCCTCTCGCCACTGGGTGCCCGGCGCCGCGGGGTTGGCGGGTGGGTTCGCTCCGGTGGTCACCCGCCAGCTCTTCACCATGAGCTTGCGCGCGGCGATGCCTGCCAGGATCGCGGAGAGGCCGCCGAACAGTCGCCAGCCCATCGAGGAGTTCGCTGCCACGCGGGCGTTGTGCCCTCGCCGGGGCCGGTCGAACCGCTAACCTGCGCGATGGGGCGG
>JACCUZ010000298.1 GCA_013698395.1 Sporichthyaceae bacterium | reverse complement strand
GGCGCCGACGAGTCGGCCGCTGAAGATCAGCTCCTTGGCGCGAGCGGGGCCGACCAGCCGCGGCAGCCGCTGGGTGCCGCCCGCCCCCGGGATGATGCCGAGGAGGATCTCGGGCTGCCCCAGCTTCGCATCGTCTCCGCACACCCGAACGTCGGCGCAGAGCGCGAGCTCGCAGCCGCCGCCGAGGGCGTAACCGGTGACGGCAGCGACGACTGGTTTAGGGATGCGGGCGACGGCGGTGAAGGAGGACTGCAGCGCTCCGGAGCGCTCGACCATGTCGACGTAGGACATGGTCGCCATCTCCTTGACGTCCGCGCCCGCGGCGAACACGGTGGGGCCGCCGTAGAGGACGACTGCCGACACGTCCGCGCGCATGCTGACGGCCAGTGCTGCCGCGCGCAGCTCCTCCTGCATCTGCACGTTGAGGGCGTTCATCGGCGGGCGGTCCAGCCGGATGGTGCCGATCCCCCCGTCGACCTCGAGCCGCACGAACTCCCCGTCTGTCATGGCGGGCAGGGTAACGACTAGCCACCGCTAGCGTGCTGCCGTGCATCCCGTCCCCCTTCTCGGCGCGATACCCGACCGGGACGGCACCTCGTTCGCGGTCTTCAGCGGAGGGGACCTCGTCGAGCTCTGCCTGCGCGACGAGGACGACCGCGAGCAGCGCGTTCCCCTCACGGGTCACACCCATGACGTGTGGCACGGCCACCTGTCCGGTGTCCGTCCTGGACAGCGGTACGCCTACCGCGTGCACGGGCCATGGGACCCGGGTCACGGTCACCGCTTCTCCCCCGACCACCGGCTCGTCGACCCCTACACGCGTGCCGTGGACGACGGCTGGTCGGTGGTCGTGGACCCCGATTTCGACTGGGGCGACGACCGCGCGCCCCTCGTGCCGTGGGCGGACACCGTCCTCTACGAGCTGCACGTCCGCGGCTTCACCCGGCTCCATCCCGCCGTCCCCACCCACCTGCGAGGGACGTACGCCGGGCTGGCCCACCCTGACGTGGTCGGTCACCTGCTCGACGTCGGTGTGACGACCGTCGAGCTGCTCCCCGTACACCAGTTCGCGAGCGAGCCGGCGTTGCTCCGCCGCGGACGCGTCAACTACTGGGGCTACAACTCGCTGGCCTTCTTCGCCCCGCACGCGGCCTACTCCTCGAGCGGGACGCGCGGGGAGCAGGTGGTCGAGTTCAAGGCGATGGTGCGCGGCTTGCACCAGGCCGGCATCGAGGTGGTCCTCGACGTCGTCTACAACCACACGGCCGAAACCGGGACCGACGGCCCGACCCTGTCCTGGCGCGGGCTGGACAACGAGGCCTACTACCGGCTCCGCCACGACGGGACGTACGACGACACAACCGGCTGCGGCAACGCCCTGGACCTGCGCCATCACCGGTGCCTGCAGCTCGTCACCGACTCGCTGCGCTACTGGGTGCAGGAGATGCATGTCGACGGCTTCCGGTTCGACCTCGCCCCGACATTGGCGCGTGGCAACGCAGGGTTCGACCGAGCAGCTGCCTTTCTCGCCGTCGTCGCGCAGGACCCCGTGCTGTCGAGGGTGAAGCTCATCGCGGAGCCGTGGGACCTGGGACCTGGCGGATACCAGCTCGGCGGTTTCCCCGCGCCGTGGGCCGAGTGGAACGACCGGTTCCGCGACACCGTGCGCGCGACCTGGCTGGGCCGGGGCCGTTCGCACGGCGGGCTGCGCGAGCTGGCGTTCCGGCTGTCCGGCTCCTCCGACGTGTTCGAGGCAACCGGTCGCGGACCCCTTGCCTCCGTCAACTTTGTCACCGCACACGACGGCTTCACCCTGCACGACCTCGTCTCCTACGACCGCAAGCACAACGAGGCGAACGGCGAGGACGACCGGGACGGGTCGGACAGCAACCACAGCTGGAACTGTGGCGTCGAGGGCCCTACGGGTGACGAGGCCGTACTGACGCTCCGGCGCCGGATGATGCGCAACCTGCTCACGACGCTGCTGGTCTCGACCGGGGTGCCGATGCTGACCGCCGGGGACGAGACCGGTCGCACCCAGCGGGGCAACAACAACGCGTACTGCCTCGACGACGAGACCGCCTGGGTGTCGTGGGACCACGCGCCCTGGCAGCGCGACCTGTACGCCTGGACCCGGGCGCTGCTCGCCGTGCGCAACACCCACCCGGTGCTGCGGCATGACAGCTTCTTCGACGGCCGGACCGGTGACGCGGACGGAGGAAAGGACCTGGCCTGGTTCGGCCCGGACGGCCTGGAGCTGACCGCGGAGCGATGGTACGACCACGACCAGCGGGTGCTCGGCATGTTCCTGGCCGGCCGGTCGGACCTCACCGAGGAGGAGTCCGGCTCGCTGCTGGTACTGCTGAACACCGGTCCGGAAGCGGAGGCGATGACCCTGCCAGAGCCGGCCTGGGCGACGACGTACGACGTGCTGCTCGACACCTCCGACGAGCGGCCGACGCCGGGGGGGGCGTATCCCGCCGGGGATGCGCTCACCCTGACCGCACACAGCGTGCAGGTGCTCGCCGCGCGCCGCTAACCGGCCCGGTCGGTCAGCGCAGGACGCCGCTGTCCATCACCGCGCCGTCGGAGGGCAGGGCAGCCAGACCCAGCTCGCCCGGACCGGTGATGAGCCGGTGCGCCGGCACGACACGGGCGGTGTAGCCGAAGGGACCGGACCGGTCGAGCTTCACCTCCCCGAGGTAGCGGTGTCTGCCCCCTTCGTAGGCTTCGTCGTGGCGTAGCGAAACCGTCGAGGACTCGGTTATGCGGTCCTGCTCGTCCGCCCGCCCGTGCACGACCTGCACGTCGACGTCCTCCGGCTCCAGGTCACCGAGCGAGACGAATGCACGCAGCTCCAGCGTGCTTCCCACCTCAGGAGCGTCGGCGACGCCGCTGGACTCCACGTGGTCCACCCGCACCGACGACCAGGCCGCCCGGATCTTCGCCTTCCACTCGGCGAGCTCCTTCGCCCCCTCGTAACCACCGTCGAGGGCCCTGGAGGCCGTGGCAGCAGGGGCATAGAGGCCCAGGACGTAGTCCCGGACCATGCGGGTCGCCGACACCTTGGGGCCCAGCGTCTGCAACGTGTGGCGCACCATCTGGATCCACCGGGCCGGATGGCCGTCGCTGTCCCGGTCGTAGAACAGTTGGGCGACGGTGTTCTCCAGCAGGTCGTAGAGCGCGCGCGCCTCCAGGTCGTCCCGACGGTCGGGGTCTGTGACGCCGTCGGCGGTGGGGATGGCCCAGCCGTTGTGGCCGTCGTACATCTCGTCCCACCAGCCGTCGAGCACCGAAAGATTCAGGCACCCGTTCAGCGCTGCTTTCATCCCCGACGTGCCGCACGCCTCGAGCGGCCGCAACGGGTTGTTCAGCCACACGTCGCAACCCGGATAGAGCGACTGCGCCATCTCGATGTCGTAGTTGGGCAGGAAGAGGATCCGGTGCCGCACGTCGTGCCGGTCGGCGAAGCGCACCAGCTCCTGGATCAGCTTCTTTCCGCCGTCATCGGCCGGATGGGCCTTGCCGGCGATCACCAGCTGGATCGGGCGCTCGGGGTGCAAGAGCAGCGCCGTAAGTCGTTGCGGGTCACGGAGCATCAGCGTCAGTCGCTTGTACGACGGGACGCGACGGGCGAAGCCGACCGTGAGGACCTCCGGGTCGAGGACCTGGTCCACCCAGCGCAGCTCCGCGCCACTCGCGCCGCGCTGCACCCACGACCGGCGCACCCGGCGGCGGGCGTCCTCGACGAGCCGGGCCCGCAGCACCCCGCGCACCGCCCAGAGATCCCCGTCGGACAGCCGGTGGATGGCTTCCCAGCGGCTGACGTCGGTGCTGTCGTCGGTGGACTGGCCGCCGGCCTCCCGCTCGCCCAGATCGAAGACCTCAGGCGCCACCCAGGTGGGGGCGTGGACGCCGTTGGTGATGTAGCCGATCGGCACCTCGGGCTCGTCGAAACCCGGCCACAGCTTCGCGAACATCTCGCGCGCCACGTGACCGTGCAGCTCGGAGACACCGTTGGCCCGCTGAGAGAGCCGAAACCCCATCACCGCCATGTTGAACACGTTGGGCTCGCCGCCCTCGTAGTCCTCGGCACCCAGGGCCAGGACGCGTTCGACCGCCACGCCGGGGCTCGCGTTGTCGCCCCCGAAGTGCTGAGCCACCAGGTCGCGGGAGAACCGGTCGATCCCCGCCGGCACCGGCGTGTGGGTCGTGAACAGCGTCGCCGAGCGGGCCGCCTCCACTGCCTCGTCGAACGAGAGGCCCGCCTCCGCTGTCAGCTCGCGGATGCGCTCGACACCGAGGAAGCCGGCGTGACCTTCGTTGGTGTGGAACACCTCAGGAGCCGGGGCGCCGGTGAGCCGGCTGAACGCCCGGAGAGCGCGCACCCCGCCGACGCCGAGCAACATCTCCTGCAGGAGGCGATGCTCGCTCCCACCGCCGTAGAGCCGGTCGGTGACCTCGCGCTCGGCGAGCTCGTTGTCCTCCACGTCGGAGTCGAGCAGAAGCAGGGGCACCCGGCCGACCTGCGCCTTCCACACCTGCGCCACCAGGTGGCGACCGCCCGGCAGCCCGACCTGCACCTTCAACGCCTCCCCGGAGGCCTCACGGAGAACCGAGATCGGCAGCCCGTTGGGGTCCAGGACCGGGTAGCGCTCCTCCTGCCAGCCGTCGCGCGACAGCGACTGGGCGAAGTAGCCCGACCGGTAGAGCAGGCCGACCCCGACGATCGGCACGCCGAGGTCACTGGCTGCCTTGAGGTGATCGCCGGCGAGGATGCCCAGACCGCCGGAGTACTGCGGCAGGACTGCGGTGATGCCGAACTCGGGCGAGAAGTACGCGATGGCGGCCGGCAGCCCACCCTCACGGCTCTCGGCCGACGCCTTCTGGTACCAGCGTTCGCCCTCCAGGTAGGTCCGGAGGTCACGCTCGGCGTCGGCGACGCGGCGCACGACATCCTGGTCGTCGGCCAGGGCCGCCAGCCGGTCCGGGCCGAGCGCACCGAGCAGGGCCACCGGGTCACCGCCCACCTGAGCCCACACAGCCGGGTCCAGGCTCTGGAACAGGCCCTTGGTCGGTGTGTGCCACGACCAGCGCAGGTTGAGCGCGAGCTCACCGAGCGCCTCGAGCGGGGCCGGCAGCACGGTACGGACGGTGAACCGTCGGATCGCCTTCACCGGCGAGAGGATAGTGCCGCCGGTCTGTGCGCCCGATGTGTGGCCGAGCACCGGTCATGGGTAGGTTCGCTCCCGATGATCGGACGCATCCCCATCCTGGACGTGCAGCCCGCCGAGGGCTGCGGCCGCTGGCCGGCGAAAGCCGTCGTCGGCGAGACCTTCACAGTCTCGGCCACGGTGTTCCGCGAAGGACACGACATGGTCGCGGCCGACGTCGTGCTACGCGACCCGAAGGGTCGCCAGGGCCCCTTCACCCCGATGGTTCCCGGCGCTCCCGGCACCGACCGTTGGCACGCCGAGGTCACGCCGACGAGCGAGGGTCGGTGGACCTTTGGCGTGGAGGCGTGGGGCGACCCCGTCGGGACCTGGCTGCACGACGCCACGATCAAGATCGAGGCGGGCGTCGACGTCGAGCTGATGCTGGAGGAGGGTGCGCTCATCCTCGAGCGGGCGTCCGCAGCAGCCCGACCGGCCACCGGCCGGCGTGCTCTGCTCGACGCGGTCAGGGCACTGCGCGACACCAGTCGGCCCGTCCCAGCCCGGCTGGCGGCCGCCTCGGCGGCCGAGGTCACGGTGACCCTGGCCACGCACCCCCTGCGGGACTTCGTCACGGCGAGCGAGCGGTTACCGCTCTGGGTCGACCGCGAGCGGGCTCTCTACGGCGGCTGGTACGAGCTGTTCCCCCGCTCCGAAGGCGCCCACGTAGATCCCGAGACAGGGACCATGGTCAGCGGCACGCTGCGCACCGCCATGGAGCGGCTGCCCGCGGTGGCCGACATGGGCTTCGACGTCGTCTACCTCCCGCCGGTCCACCCCATCGGGCGGATCAACCGCAAGGGCGCCAACAACACGATGACCCCTGCGCCGCACGACGTGGGGTCACCGTGGGCGATCGGCGCGAAGGAGGGCGGTCACGACGCGGTCCACCCCGATCTCGGGACCATCGAGGACTTCGACGCCTTCGTTGCCCGCACCCGCGAACTGGGCATGGAGGTGGCCCTCGACCTCGCCCTGCAGGCGGCGCCGGACCACCCCTGGGTCGAGGCGCACCCGGAGTGGTTCACCGTGCTCGCCGACGGGTCGATCGCCTACGCCGAGAACCCGCCCAAGAAGTACCAGGACATCTTCCCGATCAACCTCGACCGTGACCCCGAGGGCATCTACGCCGAGGTGCTGCGGGTGACCCGGCACTGGATGGACCATGGGGTCCGCATCTTCCGCGTGGACAATCCGCACACCAAGCCGGTCAACTTCTGGGCCTGGCTGCTCGATCAGGTCCGCAAGACCGACCCCGACGTCCTCTTCCTGGCCGAGGCGTTCACCCGTCCCGCCATGATGCAGACGCTCGCCCGGGTCGGCTTCCACCAGTCCTACACCTACTTCACCTGGCGGAACACCAAGCGAGAGCTCGAGGACTACCTCACTGAGCTCTCGCGCGACACCGCGCACTTCCTGCGGCCGAACTTCTTCGTCAACACCCCCGACATCCTCCACGCCTATCTCCAGTACGGCGGACCTCCGGCTTTCAAGATCCGTGCAGTCCTTGCCGCGACGTTGTCACCGACCTACGGCGTCTACTCCGGCTACGAGCTCTACGAGCACGTCGCGCTGCGTCCGGGCAGCGAGGAGTACCTCGACACGGAGAAGTTCCAGCTGCGACCACGCGACTGGGCAGCCGCCGAGGCCCAGGGCCGGAGCCTCTCGCCGTACCTGACCATGCTCAACCGGCTTCGGCGCGCCCACCCCGCGCTGCAGCGGCTGCGTAACCTGACGTTCCACCCCGTGGACAACGACGAGATCATCAGTTACTCGAAACGGGAGGGCGACGACCTGGTGCTCGTGGTCCTGAACCTCGATCCCCACGGCACCCGAGAAGCGACGGTCCGCCTGGACATGCCTGCCCTGGGCCTGGGTTGGGACGACACGATGAGCGTGAACGACGCCATCACCGGCCAGAGCTGGATGTGGGGCAAGGAGAACTATGTCCGCCTGGATCCATTCGTCGAGCCGGCGCACATCCTCATCGTGCGTACGACATGAGCGAGCCGGCGTACCGCATGCACGAGCCCCTCGGCCCGCCGATCGACAACTTCGCTGAGCTGCCGGAGGAGCAGCGCGACCCGCACTGGTACAAACGGGCGGTCTTCTACGAGGTACTGGTCCGCTCGTTCAAGGACAACAACGGGGACGGCTCGGGCGACCTCGTGGGCCTCATGGAACGCCTGGACTACATCAAGTGGCTCGGTGTCGACTGCATCTGGCTGCCGCCGTTCTTCAAGTCCCCGCTCCGCGACGGTGGTTACGACGTGAGCGACTACACCGACGTGCTCCCCGACTTCGGCACGATCGGCGACTTCGTGGAGTTCGTCGACGCCGCGCACGTACGAGGCATCAGGGTGATCATCGACTTCGTCCTGAACCACACGTCCGACCAGCACCCGTGGTTCCATGCGTCCCGCACTCAGCCGGAAGGCCCCTACGGCGACTTCTACGTGTGGGCGGACACCGACCAGGCCTACTCCGACGCCCGCGTCATCTTCGTGGACACCGAGGCGTCGAACTGGACGTTCGACCCGCTGCGCAAGCAGTACTTCTGGCACCGCTTCTTCAGCCACCAGCCGGACCTCAACTTCGACAACCCGCGCGTGCAGGAGGCGATGATCGAGGCCCTGAAGTTCTGGCTCGACCTCGGCATCGACGGTTTCCGGCTCGACGCCGTCCCCTACCTGTTCGAGCAGGAAGGCACCAACTGCGAGAACCTGCCCGCCACGCACGACTTCCTCAAGCGGGTACGCAAGGAGATCGACTCGCAGTACTCCGACCGGGTGATGCTCTGCGAGGCCAACCAGTGGCCCGCCGACGTCGTCGAGTACTTCGGTGCGGACGGCGACGAGTGTCAGATGGCGTTCCACTTCCCGGTGATGCCTCGACTGGTCATGGGGGTGCGTCGGGAGTCCCGTTACCCCATATCCGAGATCATGGCCCAGACGCCGAAGATCCCCGACAACTGCCAGTGGGGGATCTTCCTGCGCAACCACGACGAGCTGACCCTCGAGATGGTCACCGACGAGGATCGCGACTACATGTGGGCGGAGTACGCCAAGGACCCGCGCATGAAGGCGAACATCGGCATCCGGCGACGGCTCGCTCCCCTGCTCGAGAACGACCGCAACCAGCTCGAGCTGTTCACCGCCCTCCTGCTGTCGCTCCCCGGTTCGCCGGTCCTCTACTACGGGGACGAGATTTGCATGGGGGACAACATCTGGCTCGGTGACCGCGACGGGGTGCGCACACCCATGCAGTGGACCCCCGACCGCAACGCGGGCTTCTCCACCTGCAACCCAGGGCAGCTCTACCTGCCGGTGCTCCTGGACCCGATCTACGGTCATCAGGTCACCAACGTCGAGGCTCAGCTCCAGAGCACGACGTCGTTCCTGCACTGGACGCGGCGCATGATCGAGGTGCGCAAGCAGAATCCCGCGTTCGGGCTCGGCACCTGGGAGGACTTCGGCGGGAGCAACCCGAGCGTGCTGTCGTTCGTGCGTGCGTTCGGCGACGACATCGTGCTGTGCGTAAACAACCTCTCCCGATTCCCGCAGCCGGTCGAGCTGGACCTCCGCCGCTGGGAGGGGTTCACCCCCATCGAGCTGCTGGGCACGGCACACTTTCCCCGGATCGGCGAGCTTCCCTACCTGCTCACGCTGGCCGGCCACGGCTTCTACTGGTTCCGGCTCAGTCCTCCCGAGGGAGAGTCCTCATGACCGAACGCGTTCCGGCCGACCGGCCGCGCCGCCCGGACCTGGCTGCTTACCTCGACCATCAGCGGTGGTTCGCCGGCAAGGGTCGCGACTTCACGGTTTCCGGAGCAACGACGGTGGCGGTTCTGCGTCCCGGCGGGGGCGAGGTGGCGCCCGTACGCCTGGATGTGGTGCACGTCGCCTATGACGACGGCGAGACCGAGACCTACCAGCTGCCCCTGGTCGCCTACACCCGACCGGTGGAACAGCTGGCGCACGTGCTGGTCGGCGAGGAGACCGACGCTGAGGGCACGCTCCGGTTCCTCTACGACGCGCTGCACGACAAGGAGTGCACCGGGCTGTGGGTGGCAGGCATCGCCGAGGAGCGTGAGGTGGCGGGGCTCGCCTTTCACCGCGAGCCGTCCGTGCGCGAGCTTCCTCCAGGTGGAGCTTCCATCGTCGTCGGGGCAGAACAGAGCAACACCTCGCTCATCTTCGGCGACTCGCTGATCCTCAAGGTGTTCCGGAAGGTCTCTCCCGGTCTCAACCCCGACATCGAGATGCACAGTGCATTGGCGACAGCGAAGAGCACGCACATCGCGACCCCACTGGGCTGGCTCGAAGGCCGCTGGACCGACCCGGCCGGGGAGTCGGAGGTGACGGCGAGCCTGGCGATGGCCCAGGTGTTCCTCAAGGGTGCGACCGAGGGCTGGGAGCTTGCTCTGACCAGCGTGCGCGACCTCTATGCCGAGGGCGACCTCCATGCGGACGAGGTCGGCGGTGACTTCGCCGGCGAGGCGGAACGGCTCGGTGCAGCCACGGCCGAGGTGCACGCCGCCCTTGCGCAGGCGTTGCCGACCGGCCACCTCGAGGGCAAGGAGCTCGCGGCGCTGGCCGAGGCGATGCGGGGGCGCCTCGAGAGGGCTGCTGGTGACGTGCCCGAGCTGCTGCCCTACGTCGCCGACCTGCGCGCGGCCTTCGACGACCTCGCGGCGCTCCGTGAGCCAGTCGCGGTGCAGCGTGTGCACGGCGACTTCCATCTCGGTCAGGTGATGCGCACCCTCGAGGGGTGGAAGCTGCTGGACTTCGAGGGTGAGCCGGCGCGCCCCCTGCAGGAACGCCGGGCGCTCGAGTCCCCGCTCAAGGACGTCGCCGGCATGCTGCGCTCCTTCGACTACGCGGCTCGTCACCTCCTCGCCGACCACCCTCCGGGGAGCCAGCGCGCCTACCGGGGTGCTGAGTGGGCCGAGCGCAACAGGGACGCCTTCCTGACCGGCTACGCGCAGGAGAGCGGCGATGACCCGCGCAGCAGGTCTGTGCTGCTGCGGGCGTTCGAGACCGACAAGGCGATCTATGAGGTCCGGTACGAGGCCCGCAACCGGCCGGCTTGGCTGCCGATCCCGATGGCGGCGATCCACCGGCTCGCGAGCACGACATCTGAGCAGGAGTGACCGACGTGACCCAGCGAGCGACGCCCACGCCGGCACCGGTGAGCACCGACGACCTGCACCGGCTGGTCTCGGGCACTCATCACGACCCCCACTCCGTGCTGGGGCCACACCCCCACGCCGGAAGCGTCACCATCCGCACGCTGCGCCCCTGGGCTACCTCGGTCGCGGTGGTGTTCGGGGGCGCGCGGCACGAGATGCACCATGACACGTACGGCATCTGGGCAACGGTGCTGCCCGGGACCAACATCCCGGACTACCGCCTCGAGGTGTCCTACGACGGCCCCCCGCGGGTGAGCGACGACCCCTACCGCTTCCTGCCCACCCTGGGTGAGATCGACCTTCACCTCATCGGTGAGGGACGCCACGAGGAGCTCTGGCGGGTGCTGGGTGCCCACCGGCGCACCTACACCGGTCTGGCGGGGACCGTGCAGGGCACGTCGTTCGCCGTGTGGGCCCCCAGCGCGCAAGGTGTCCGGCTGGCCGGCGACTTCAACTACTGGGACGGGCGTGCGCACCCCATGCGCGCCATGGGCTCGACCGGAGTGTGGGAGCTGTTCGTCCCGGAGATCACCGACGGCGCGCACTACAAGTTCGAGGTCCTCGGGCAGGACGGCGTGTGGCGGCAGAAGGCCGACCCGGTCGCCTTCCGGGCGGAGACACCCCCCGCGACGGCGTCGGTGGTGTTCACCTCGACCTACGAGTGGGCTGACGACGAGTGGCTCGAGCAACGCCGGCAGCACGACCCGCTGACCCGGCCGATGAGCACCTACGAGGTGCATCTCGGCTCGTGGCGACAGGGGTTGGGCTACCGCGAGCTGGCCGACCAGCTGGTCGGCCATGTCCAGTACCTCGGGTTCACCCACGTCGAGTTCATGCCGGTGGCCGAGCACCCGTTCGGGGGATCCTGGGGCTACCAGGTGTCGTCGTACTTCGCGCCCACGTCGCGGTTCGGCAGTCCGGACGACTTCCGTTACCTGGTCGACCGGCTGCACCAGGCGGGCATCGGTGTGATCGTGGACTGGGTGCCGGCGCACTTCCCGAAGGACGCGTGGGCGCTCGCGCGGTTCGACGGCACGGCGCTCTACGAGCACCCCGACCCGCGGCGCGGGGAGCAGCCCGACTGGGGAACCCTGGTCTTCAACTTCGGCCGCACCGAGGTGCGCAACTTCCTCGTGGCCAACGCGCTGTACTGGCTCGAGGAGTTCCACATCGACGGGCTCCGCGTGGATGCCGTCGCCTCGATGCTCTACCTCGACTACTCGCGCGAGGACGGCGAGTGGACGCCCAACCAGTTCGGTGGCCGCGAGAACTTGGAGGCGGTGTCCTTCCTGCAGGAGGCCAACGCGACCGCCTATAAGCGGGTGCCCGGCATCATCACCATCGCCGAGGAGTCCACGGCGTGGCCGGGAGTCACCCGCCCGACGCACCTCGGCGGGCTCGGCTTCGGGTTCAAGTGGAACATGGGATGGATGCACGACTCGCTCGACTACCTCGCCCATGAGCCGGTCTACCGGCAGTACCACCACCACCAGATGACGTTCTCGATGATGTACGCCTACTCCGAGAACTACGTGCTGCCGATCAGCCACGACGAGGTGGTGCACGGCAAGGGCTCGCTGCTGCGCAAGATGCCCGGCGACCGCTGGCAGCAGCTTGCGACGCTGCGCGCCTACCTGGCCTTCATGTGGGCCCATCCCGGCAAGCAGCTGCTGTTCATGGGGTCGGAGTTCGGCCAAGAGTCCGAGTGGGCGGAGTCGCGCTCACTGGACTGGTGGCTCACCGAGAACCCCGACCACCGCGGCGTCCAGACCCTGGTGCACGACATGAACCGCAGGTACGCCGAGACGACCGCCCTGTGGTCCCTCGACGCCGACCCCGCCGGCTTCCAGTGGATCGACGCGAACGACGCGGGGAACAACGTGTTCTCGTTCCTGCGCTGGGGCGCCGACGGTTCGGCGCTGGCCTGCGTGGCGAACTTCGCGGCGGTGCCCCACGAGGGTTACCGCATCGGGCTCCCGCAGCCCGGGATGTGGACCGAGCTGCTCAACACCGATGCTGAAGCATATGTCGGCAGCGGTGTCGGCAATCTCGGCGGCGTGACGGCGGTCGATGAGCAGTGGCACGGCCAGCCGGCCTCGGTCACCCTGCGAGTGCCCCCGCTCGGCACAGTCTGGCTGCACCACCGGCCGGCCTGACCCACACGCGGAGCGTGTGGTCACGTTTGCGCTCTCCGTTCTCAGGAGACAAAGGGGCGAGAGTCCCCCACCGATCCGATCGGAGCTCCGATGAACACCCGCATGATCGCCATCGCCGCACTCGTCATCGCCGTGATCCTGCTGATCATCTTCTTGGTGTAGCTCTTTTTCAGAACAGCGCGTTGGCCAGCGTGGTGCGGGCTTTTGCCACCCGCTCGTCCTGGTTACCTACGAGCTCGAACAAGCCGACGAGGTGGGTTCGGGCTCGGTCACGGTCCTCGCCCTCGACCCGCCGCACGAGGTCGATCAGCCGGGTGAAGGCATCCGAGACCAGCCCGGCCAGGAGGTCCAGGTCGGCGACGCGACACTGCGCGTCCACGTCGTCCGGATGCGCGACCGCCGTCGCTCGGGCGGCGCGTTCGTCGACACCCTGGGTGCGTCGGAGCAGTTCGACCTGGCCGAGGCCAGCGCGGGCCTCAGCGTCAGCCGGCGACTGGTCGAGCAGCCCGCGGTAAGCCGTGGCAGCCGCGTCCAGGTCACCGCGCTCGATCGCCTCGTACGCCTCGTCCCACCGCGGGTCATCGGCCGGTTCCTCGACCGGAGCGGGTTCCTGAGCTCCTGCCGGCAGCCGGCCGGTCACCCCGTTCTCCTCGGCGACCCGCAGCAGGTCGTCGAGGAAGGCTCGGACCTGCGGCTCGGGCAGCGCACCCTGGAACAGCGGGATGGGCTGGCCCTTGACCACGGCGAACACCGCAGGGATGCCTTGGACCTGGAAGGCCTGACCCAGCCGCTGGTTGGCGTCGACGTCGATCTTGGCAAGCAGCCACCTACCGGCGTCGGCAGCCGCCAGCTTCTCGAGCACCGGGCTGAGCTGCTTGCACGGGCCGCACCAGTCCGCCCAGAAGTCGATGACCACGGGGACGGTCAGTGACTGCTCGAGAACCACCGTCTGGAAGTCGGCCTCGGTGACGTCCACGACCACGCTCGCGGACCCGCCGGAGGCACGCTCTCCAGGAGCCGACGCCGGGGCGGGCCGAGCCAGGGAGGACAGGTCGACCGCGCCGTGAGGGTTGAAGCTCGGTTGGCTCATGTGCCCCATTCTTCCGCAGGCGCCGGTCAGAAGCGCGCGGGCTCCTGGTAGTCGCCCCATTCGGCGCGCAGCACACCGCAGATCTCACCGAGGGTCGCTTCGGCGCGCACAGCTTCCAGCATGGACGGAAGCAGGTTCGCGTTACCGCGCGCCTCGTGCATCATGCGCTCCAGTGCGCTCTGGGTTGCCGCCGGGTCGCGGCCAGCCCGCCGCTCGGCCAGGGCACGGTTCTGCTCGCGCTCCACCTCGTGGGAGACCCGAAGGATCTCCAGCGGCTCCTCCACCGTCGAGGTGTGACAGTTCACCCCGACGATCTTCTTGTCGCCCTTCTCGAGCGCCCGTTGATACGTGAACGCCGCCTCCGCGATCTCGGACATGAACCAGCCGTCCTCGATGCCGCGCAGCAGGCCGGACGTCATGGTGCCGTCGGTGCCCATGTCGCGGATCCGCGCGAAGACGGCCTCGGCCTCGGCCTCGATCCGGTCGGTGAGCGCCTCGACGTACCACGACCCACCGAGCGGATCGGCGACGTTGACGACTCCGGTCTCCTCCAGAATGACCTGCTGGGTGCGCAGCGCGATCTCGGCGGCCTTTTCGCTCGGCAGTGCCAGCACCTCGTCCAGTGCGTTGGTGTGCAACGAGTTCGTGCCGCCGAGGACTGCCGAGAGTGCCTCTACGGTCGTACGCACGATGTTGTTGTCCGGCTGCTGCGCCGTCAGCGACACGCCGGCGGTCTGGGTGTGGAACCGCAGCCACTGCGCCTTCTCGGTCCTGGCGCCGTAGACGTCACGCATCCACCTCGCCCAGATCCGCCGGGCTGCCCGGAACTTGGCGATCTCCTCGAAGAAGTCGATGTGCGCGTCGAAGAAGAACGACAGGCCGGGGCCGAACTCGTCGACGTCGAGACCCCGCGACTGGCCGAGCTCCACGTATCCGAAGCCGTCGGCAAGCGTGAACGCGAGCTCCTGCACTGCTGTCGAGCCGGCCTCACGGATGTGGTAGCCCGAGACCGACAGCGGCTTGTACGCCGGGATGTGCTCGACGCAGTACTCCATCAGGTCGCCGATGAGCCGCAGATGGGGCTCAGGCGGGAACAGCCACTCCTTCTGCGCGATGTACTCCTTGAAGATGTCGGTCTGCAGCGTCCCGTTGAGTCGGCCGGTGTCAACTCCTTGCCGCTCGGCCGCGACGAGATACATGCAGAACACCGGAACCGCCGGCCCGCTGATGGTCATCGATGTGCTGACCTCGCCGAGCGGGATGCCGGAGAACAGCAGCTCCATGTCGGCGGCGGAGTCGATGGCGACACCGCAGTGGCCCACCTCTCCGAGGGCCCGGGGGTCGTCGGAGTCGCGCCCCATCAGTGTCGGCATGTCGAACGCCACAGACAGCCCTCCGCCGCCAGCGGCGAGGATCATCTTGTAGCGCTCGTTGGTCTGGTGGGCGTTGCCGAACCCCGCGAACTGCCGGATGGTCCAGGTGCGTCCCCGGTAACCGGTGGGGTAGAGCCCCCGGGTGTAGGGGAACTCCCCCGGCCAGCCGATGCGCGCGAACCCATCGACCCTGTCGCTTGGAGCTGGGCCGTAGGCGGGCTCCACGTCCACGCCCGAGATCGTCGTGTGGTCCGCGTCCCGGACCTCAGATCGGGTGAACCGGTCCCGCCACCGGGCTCGGCCCGCCTCAATCTCCTCCGCGTCCACGTCGCGCAGACTACCCGCGCGGGCCTACGCTCCCCCTGTGGAGACTCCGGCGAACCGACCGGGGTGCCATGACGTCGTCCTCCCGTGGCAGGTGTGGCGGTGACGGCAGGCGTCCCTCGGGCGCTGACCGCGTCGCTGACCCGCGACGAGGCCGCCAGGGTGCTGTGGAACCTGCACTACGCGCCGCTCGCCGGCTGGTGCGCGGCCCTCGTCGGTGACCGCGACGCCGCCCACGACATCGCCTCTGAAGCCTTCACCCGGCTGCTGTCGCGTTGGTTGACCGTGCACGACCCCAAGGGCTACCTCTACGTGACGGCGACCAACCTCGTCCGGGACCGGTGGCGTCGGGAGCAGCGGGACCGACGGCTGCAGGAGCGGCTGGAGCAGACGACACCGACCACCACGCCGGCGACCGACCCCTGGTTGCGCGACCTCGTCGAGCGGCTGCCCGACCGCATGCGCGCGCCCGTTCTCCTCTACTACTACGCCGACCTGTCCGTCGGCGAGATCGCGCGCGCCCTGCACCGGCCGGAAGGCAGTATCAAGAGGTTGCTCCACGACGCTCGCAAGAGCCTCCACGCGATGCTCGAGGTCGAGCCGTGACAGACATGCCGAGCCGGTCGGTCGAGTCGCTTCCGCCGCCGTCCGGCCAGTTCGACCTGGTGGTGGGCCGGGCCCGTCAGCGTCGGCAACACCGCGCCACCCAGGTGCTGGCGGCCTCCGCGGTGTTCCTGGCGGGGGTTGGCGGTGGCATGTCGATCGACGGAGGGGTCACGAGCGTCCCCCAGGCTCTGGTCAGGTTCGCAACCAACGACGCGAAGCCACCACCGGCCCCGGCCCCGGCCCCGGCCGAGACGACCACCACGTCGGCCTCCAGTACGCCCGAGGTGACGCCGTCGCGGAAGCAGACCACGCCGGAGACGGCACCCACCCGCGCACCTGCCGCGACGGTTGCTCCCGAAGGCGTCCTCGCGGTCCACGGCAGGGCGCTGACCCCGGGAGGCTCACCGGTAGCCGGCTTGTTCGTCTACGCGGGTCAGCCGGGACAGAGCGACTTCGTCCCGGTGGCGGAGCCACTCGCGGTGACAGCGGAGGACGGCTCCTTCTCCCTCCCTTGTCCGGGCACCCCCGTCCTACTTGCTCCCTGGCCGCTCGGCGCCCCGGCCGGTGACCTCGCTGCCACCGCCGAGTGGGCACCGACGTTTCTCGGTGGCGCCTCCGAGCCGGGCCGCGCGGCAGCGGCTCCGTGCAACCGGCGAGAGCGAGTCACCGAGACCGTTGTGCAGCGCGGTTCGGCCATGGCGGGGACTGCCGACATACCCACGGCGTGCGACAACGGCCGCACGCTGCGGATGTGGCTCTACGACGAGCGGACGCTGGCGCTGCGGGTCGACGAGGTCCGGGACGGTGCCGAGTTCCGGGTCGCCGGGCTGCCGCCCGGGCGGCACACCGTGCTCGCCGCGGGTAACCGCACGACGGTGACCGTCGGTGGTGGGGTGACCGCCATCCACGACGTGACCTTCGGGTGTGACCGACCGGAGCCGACGCCGACGCCGACGCCGACGCCGGAGCCGACGGCGTCCGCGACCCCGTCGCCGACGTCGCCGACCCCGCTTCCCACGAGCAGCGTCACAGCGGAACCCAGCCCCACGCCGACCGAGACCTCTAGCCCCTCCCCGACTCCCACGGGCAGCGCGGGGATCAGCGGCCGCTGACATCTTGCCACCCGAGGGCTTCGACATGGCCGGTCTCTCCGGCCGGCGCATCACGTCGACGGTCGACGACGGTTTGATGGCCGGCTGGAGCTCGCTCGAGGCCAGCACGTCGATGAGGAGGTCGAGATCTCCTTCGCCCGCCCGTGAGGCGCCTCAGCCGCTGGTGAGGCCTTCGACCAGACGGTCCGCGGCGGCGTAAGGGTCCGTCTTGCCCGCAACGACCGCAGCCGACAGCTCGTCGAGTCCCGCCGATGACCGGCTCGACCGAAGGTCGCCCATCCTCGTCCTCAGGGCCGCCAACGCGATCGCCTCGATCTCCGCCGCGGCGCGGCGCGTGCGGCGTCGGTTCAGCCCGCCTGTCCTGTCCAGCCAATTGCGGTGCGCGTCCAGCGCATCGAGGACGTCCTGCATGCCCTCCCCCCGGGCCGCGACGGTCTTGACGATGGGTGGTCGCCAGTCGCCCGGTGCTCGACGCTCACCGAGGGTCAGCATGTGCCGCAACTCGCGCACTGTCGCATCGGCGCCGTCGCGATCTGCCTTGTTGACGACGTAGATGTCACCCACCTCGAGGATTCCGGCCTTCGCCGCCTGGATGGCGTCGCCCATGCCGGGAGCCAGCAGCACCACCGTCGTGTCGGCCAGCGCGGCCACCTCCACCTCCGACTGGCCGACGCCGACCGTCTCCACCAGCACGACGTCGCACCCGGCGGCGTCAAGAACGCGCAGCGCCTGCGGCGTGGACCACGAGAGGCCACCGAGATGACCGCGGCTGGCCATGGACCGGATGTAGACGTTCCGGTCCAAGGCATGCTCCTGCATTCGCACCCGGTCGCCCAGCAAAGCGCCACCGGAGAACGGGGAGGACGGGTCGACAGCGAGGACACCGACCCGCGCGCCCCTGGCGCGGTAACCGGTGACCAACGCGCTGGTGCTGGTCGACTTGCCCACCCCAGGAGCGCCGGTGACTCCGACCACCGCGGCCTTCCCGCCGTACGGCATCAGGGCGGCCATAGCCTCGCGCAGGGACGGCGACGCGTCCTCGACGAGGGAGATCAACCGGGCAACCGCCCGCGCGTCCCCCTGCCGTGCACGCTCGACCAGATGACCGACATCAGCCATGGGACCTCCTACGGCGCTGCTGCCGGTGCGCTGTCACGATAGCCGCATGCTCACGCGCATCGATCATGTCGGGCTCGCCGTGCGCGACCTGGACGACGCGGTCGCCTTTTATGTCCGGACCTTCGACCTGCGCGTGGTGCACGAGGAGGTGAACGAAGAGCAAGGCGTGCGAGAGGTGATGCTCGGGGTCGGCGACTCGGGCTCGTGCATCCAACTGCTGGCACCGCTGCGAGCGGACTCACCGATCGGCAAGTTCCTGGACCGCAACGGCCAAGGCATCCAGCAGGTCGCCTACGCGGTGGACGACGTGGATGCCGTCACCCAGACCCTGCGCACGCGAGGTGTCCGCGTGCTCTACGAGACAGCGCGGCCCGGGACGGCGGGCTCGCGCGTCAACTTCGTCCATCCCAAAGACGCGATGGGGGTGCTCATCGAGCTCGTCGAGCCCGGCACCGGCGCCGCCCGGGCAGCCGCCCCTCCCGGTGCCAGCTCCGGCCTCTGACAGGCAACGGCGCCGTCTGGCACCATGCCTACCCATGGAGCAGGACTCCGCGCAGCCGCTCGAGCCGGTGGACGATGACGTCCCGGTGGCCGAGCGCGCCGGGCGCCTTCTCTTCGCCGCCCAAGCACAGGCCGACCGGTTGCGCGAGCAGACCGAGCGTGAGCTCACCGCGGAGCGCGGCACCGTCGCAGAGCTTCGCGCTGGGGCACAGCGGTTGCACGACCTCGCACGGGCCGACGAGGAGTCCGCGGCGCGCCTCGAGGAGGAGGCCGTACGCCGTCGCGCGGACGCTCTGGAGGAGGCGTCGCGCAGGCTCGAGCTGGTCCAGGTCGACGTCGAGCGGCAACGCCTGGCCAGCGCCGACGAAGCTCGCCAGCTCCTCGCCGACGCCGCGGACCAGGCAGCGATGGTGGTCGCAGCCGCCTCCACACACGCCGACGACACCGCGGCCCGGGCGGAACGGGAGGCCGACAC
>JACCUZ010000102.1 GCA_013698395.1 Sporichthyaceae bacterium | reverse complement strand
TTCCTCTCCCAGAACACATTCGTGGCCAGGGCCTTCACCGGTCTCGAGGGCTCGTTTGTCCCGATCGACGAGACGATCGACGCGTTCAAGAAGCTCACCGAGGGCGAGTACGACCACGTCCCGGAACAGGCCTTCTTCATGTGCGGAGGACTGGAGGACGTCGAGGCCAAGGCCAAGGAGCTGGAGAAGAATGGCTGACGACCCGCTGGCCGTCGAGCTGGTCGCCGCCGACCGTACGGTCTGGACCGGTGAAGCGGCCATGGTCGTGGCGCGTACGGCGGACGGTGAGCTCGGCATCCTGCCCCACCACGCCCCGCTGCTCGGGGCGTTGGGCAACGGCACGGTGCTGATCCGCCAGGAGGGTGGAGACACCGTCGTCGCGGTTGTCCATGGCGGGTTCCTTTCAGTCGCGGACAACCGGGTCGGCATCCTGGCCGAGGAAGCCGCCCTCGCCAAGGAGATCGACCTGGCCGAGGCCGAACGCGACCTTGAGCGGGCCAAGTCGTCGGATGACGACGACGCGCTCTACCAGCAACGTCGGGCCGAGGCTCGGATCCGCGCACACGACCTGGCGTCGTAACGTCGCACGGGGGTGGCGCGGTCGGCCGGTAGGTGCTTTCTGTGACGCTGATCGCCGCGTTGGACCTGGTCGTTGCTGTGGTGGTGCTCGCCGTCCTCGCCCTGGGACTGCTCGCGGTGCGCCGCAGGGTGCTGGCTCGCCGACATGCGACCTTCGACTGCAGCCTGCGCCTCACCGAGGCGGCGAACGGTAAGGGGTGGGTCCTCGGTGTCGCCGCCTATGCCGATGACGCGCTGGAGTGGTACCGCGTCTTCAGCTACGCGATGCGTCCACGCAGGGCTCTGAGTCGCAGCCACCTGCAGGTGCTGGATCGTCGCGAGCCATCCGGGGTCGAGGCCTTCTCCCTGCTCGCCGGCACCGTGGTGGTGCGCTGCCGCGACGGGGAAGGCCCGGTCGAGCTGGCCATGAGTCCTGAGTCCCTCACCGGTTTCCTGTCCTGGGTGGAGTCCTCGCCGCCCGGTGCGTCGGCCGGCTAGATCTTGCGGCTTAATGGTTGTCGCGCGCTCGTCGCGCATCGCTGCCTCCGCCGCCGGTTGGGGTTGACCCCTCTGGATGGACACCGACAGCGTGGGCTTGACCGCCCGCGACGAGGAGTCCGAAGTGGGAGCACAGCAGCATCGGCGGAAGTTCACGCCACAGTTCAAGGACGAGGCCGTGAAGTTGGTGATCGAGTCCGGGCGTCCGATTGCCCAGGTCGCTCGGGACATCGGCGTGAACGAGGGGACGCTGGGCAACTGGGTGATGATCTTCCGTAGTGAGCATGCCGGGGATGAGCCGGCGCTGACCATCAGCGAGCGGGCCGAGCTGGCTCAGCTGCGGCGGGACAACCAGATCCTGCGGATGGAGCGGGAGTTCCTGAAAAAAGCCGCGGCCTTCTTCGCGACGGAGCAGACCCGGTGAGCAGGTACCGGCTGATCCAGGCTGAGAAGGCCACCTTCGAGGTCACCATGATGTGCCGGCTGCTCGAGGTCGCCCGCTCGGCCTACTACGCGTGGGCCGGGCGACCGGCCTCGGCGCGGTCGGTGCGGGCAGCCGTGCTGGCGGCGCGGATCGCCGAGCTGCACGAGGACTCCGACGGCGCCTACGGGGCGCCGCGGATCCTTGCCGACCTGCGCGCGGAGGGCGAGGTTGTGTCGGGCAAGACGATCGCGAAGTACATGCGGGCCAACGGTTTGCGGGGATGCGCTCCTCGGCCGTGGCGGACCACGACAGAGCCCGAGCCGGAGCCGGACAACATCCCGCTCGACCGGGTCGAGCGCCGGTTCGACCAGGGCCGCCTGGACGCGGTGTGGGTCGGGGACGTGACCTACATCCGCACCTGGGAGGGCTGGCTCTACCTCGCGACCGTGATCGACGCGCACTCCCGGCGGATCATCGGCTGGGCGGTGACCGACCATATGCGTGCCTCGCTGGTCACCGACGCGTTGGCGATGGCGATCGTGCAGCGAGGTCATGCGGTGGCCGGGGTGATCTTCCACTCCGACCGCGGCGTGCAGACCAGGCTCAACCGGTGGTCGCAACACCAGCAGCTTCTTGAACCGATCGTAGGTGCTCATCGAGGGCTTCGGCGGGTGTCTTCCAGCCGAGGGTCTTGCGGGGCCTGCTGTTCAATGCTGCGGCGACGGCTTCGATCTCCTCGGCTGTCCAACGAGACAGGTCGGTTCCCTTGGGGAAGTACTGGCGCAGGAGACCGTTGGTGTTTTCGTTCGTGCCGCGTTGCCAGGGACTGTGCGGGTCGGCGAAGTAGACCGGTAGCCCCGTGTCGATCTTCAACTGCGCGTGCTGGGCGAGTTCCTTGCCGCGGTCCCAGGTCAGTGAGCGACGCAGCTGTTCGGGCAGTTGGCTGACCTTGGTGGTGAGGGCGTCCTTCATCGCGACCGCGCCGTAGCCGGCCAGCGCGGGACCGTTCTTGGTCCGCGGGATCGTGCCGTAGCCCTCCATGCGTGGCAGATGCAGCAGCATGGTGAACCGGGTGGTGCGTTCCACGAGCGTGCCGATAGCGGACCGGCCGAGCCCGATGATGAGGTCGCCTTCCCAGTGCCCGGGCACCGCTCGGTCCTCGGCCTCGGCGGGGCGCTCGCTGAGCATGACCTCGGCGGT
>JACCUZ010000062.1 GCA_013698395.1 Sporichthyaceae bacterium | reverse complement strand
CCGCCGGCGGGTAGCCGGCTGACCTGCAACAGACCACGACAACGCCAGCAGCACACACCAGGCAACGAGAGCCAGAGAGCAGGGACCACGACATGGCAGAGCTCACGATCCGGCCGGAGGAGATCCGGGACGCGCTGCAGCAGTTCGTCTCCGACTACCAGCCGGAGACTGCCGAGCGTGAAGAGGTCGGCACCGTTTCCGAGGCGGGCGACGGTATCGCCCGCGTCGAGGGCCTGCCGTCGGCGATGGCCAACGAGCTGCTGGAGTTCGAGGACGGCACCCTCGGTATCGCGCTGAACCTCGACGTCCGCGAGATCGGCGTGGTCATCCTCGGTGACTTCGCCGGCATCGAGGAGGGCCAGAGCGTCCGCCGCACCGGCGACATCCTCTCGGTGCCGGTCGGTGACGGCTACCTCGGCCGGGTCGTCGACCCGCTGGGCAACCCGATCGACGGCCTCGGCGACATCGAGACCAGTGGTCGCCGACCGCTGGAGGTACAGGCCGCCTCGGTGGTCCAGCGCAAGAGCGTGCACGAGCCGCTGCAGACCGGCATCAAGGCCATCGACGCCTTGACGCCCATCGGCCGCGGCCAGCGCCAGCTCATCATCGGCGACCGTCAGACCGGCAAGTCCGCGGTGGCGATCGACACGGTCATCAACCAGAAGGAGTACTGGGAGACCGGCGACCCGGAGAAGCAGGTCCGCTGCATCTACGTCGCTATCGGCCAGAAGGGCTCCACGATCGCCGGGGTACGCGGCGCGCTCGAGGAGGCCGGCGCACTGGAGTACACCACCATCGTCGCCGCGCCCGCCTCGGACTCCGCCGGTTTCAAGTACCTCGCGCCCTACACCGGCTCGGCCATCGGGCAGGAGTGGATGTACGAGGGCAAGCACGTGCTGATCGTCTTCGACGACCTGTCCAAGCAGGCCGAGGCGTACCGTGCGGTGTCGCTGCTGCTGCGCCGTCCCCCCGGCCGGGAGGCGTACCCCGGTGACGTGTTCTACCTGCACAGCCGGCTGCTCGAGCGTTGCGCGAAGCTGTCCGACGACATGGGCGCGGGCTCGATGACCGCGCTGCCGATCGTCGAGACCAAAGCCAACGACGTCTCCGCCTACATCCCCACCAACGTCATCTCGATCACCGACGGGCAGATCTTCTTGCAGTCCGACCTGTTCAACGCCAACCAGCGACCCGCGATCGACGTCGGCATCTCGGTGTCGCGCGTCGGCGGTGCGGCCATGACCAAGGCGATGAAGAAAGTCACCGGCTCGCTCAAGATCGACCTCGCGCAGTTCCGCGCGATGGAGGCGTTCGCCATGTTCGCCTCCGACCTCGACGCGACGTCTCGGCGCCAGCTCGACCGGGGCGCGCGGCTGATGGAGCTGCTCAAGCAGCCGCAGTACTCCCCGTTCACGATGGAGCAGCAGACGGTCTCGATGTGGGCTGGGACCAGCGGCAAGCTCGACGCCGTGCCGACCGAGGACATCCGCCGCTTCGAGGGCGAGTTCCTCGACTACCTCAAGCGTGAGCACGGCGGCATCCTCGACTCGATCCGCGAGACGCAGAAGTTCGAGGACGACACCGCCTCGTCGCTGGAGAGCGCCTACGACTCCTTCGCCGACCAGTTCGAGACCTCCGAGGGCGGCTCCATCAAGGCCGGCCACGAGGAGCACGAGGCACTGGACGACGAGGACGTCGAGCAGGAGCAGATCGTCAAGCAGAAGCGAGGTTGAGCGATGGCCGCGAGCGTGCGCGAGCTGCGGGCCAAGATCAGGTCGACCCAGACGACCAAGAAGATCACCCGCGCCATGGAGCTGATCGCCGCCTCCCGCATCATCAAGGCCCAGCAGCAGGCCCAGGCCGCCACCCCGTACGCCCGCGAGCTGACCCGGGCGGTGTCGGCGGTCGCCACCTTCAGCAACGTCGACCACCCGTTGACCACGGAGAACCCGGACCCGCAACGCGCCGCGGTGGTCGTGGTCACCAGCGACCGTGGGCTGGCCGGCTCGTACTCGTCGTCGGTGCTGAAGGAGACCGAGCGGCTGGTCGAGAAGCTGCACAACGAGAGCAAGGAGGTCGACCTCTACGTCTCCGGGCGCAAGGGCATCGGCTACTACACCTTCCGTGAGCGTGAGCTGGCCGAGAGCTGGTCCGGCTCCTCCGACAGCCCGACGTACGAGGCGGCGCACGAGATCGCCGATGCCATCCTCGAGGCATTCC
>JACCUZ010000041.1 GCA_013698395.1 Sporichthyaceae bacterium | reverse complement strand
GTGAGGACGAGCGCGGTGACCGCGGTCATGGCTCCGAGTGCGAGTCTGCGCCGCATTAGCGGCTCCTTTCGTAGTGCGAGTTCGTGTCCCACGCGTGACGACACGACAGCGCTTGCATCGCGCAGCGTGCCACGTATCAATGGCTGGGGGCTAGAGGTGTCGGGCTCGTTTCTATATTGTGACAACGCTGCTAACTGCAGGCTCGCGGTCTGGCCAGGAATCGCGGGCTGCAAACCCTTTCATCGGCAGCGGACCGAGTCAGCCTTCGGCGGGGCGGTGTCCCTATATGTCAGTCGACCCTCCGGCTGCAGAGATCGCTAGCAGTCGAACCCAGCACTCGGGCATGTTGGACGTCGCCGCGCTCGCAGGAGTCTCGCCCTCGACCGTGTCGCGGTCCTTGCGTGGTCTGCCCAACGTCTCCCCAGAGACGCGCCAGCGCGTGCTCGAGGCAGCTCGTGAGCTCTCCTACGTGGTCTCCCCGAGCGCGTCCGGGCTCGCCTCGGGACAGACCCGCGCCATCGGTGTGGTGGTGCCTTTCGTGACCCGATGGTTCTTCGCCAACGCCGTGGCTGGCGCGTGCGACGTCCTCGCGGAGGCGGGCTACGACGTGCTGCTCTACCACCTCGGCAGCGCGGACGCTCGAGACCGGTTTTTCGACCGGATGCCGCTGGCCCGCCGCGTCGACGCCGTCGTCACGTTGACCCTTGCCGTTGACCGACGATCACACGCTCGGGCTGCGTGCCCTCGGGATGCCGCTGGTCACCGTGGGCGCGCAGCTGGCCGGCGTCACGTGCGTACGCATCGACGATGTCACCGCAGCCCAGAGCGCCGTGAACCACCTCGTCCACCAGGGACACGAGTCCATCGCGATGCTTGCCGGGCCCAGCGACGACCCGGGGCTGGGCTTCTCCTCGTCACTGGACCGGCGGGACGGGTACCGCCGGGCCATGAAGGCGGCCGGGCTAGAGCCCCGGGAGGATCTCGTCGCGGCGAGCGCCCATGGCATCGACGGCGGCGCGGAGGCTATGGCACAGATGCTGTCCGGCGATGTGTTGCCGACGGCCATCTTCGCGGAGTACGACGAGCTGGCGATCGGCGCCCTGCGGACTCTGCGCCGAGCGGGCATCCCCGTCCCGGACCGGTTGTCGGTAGTGGGCGTCGATGACCACGAGATGGCGTCGGTGGTCGACCTGACCACCGTGGCCCAACAGGTCCACGAGCTCGGGGCCGTCGCGGCTCGACTGCTGCTGGACACCCTGCTGGATCGGCTCCCGGAGCCGGTCGACGTCGTCCTGCCTACCCGCCTGCTGGTCCGCGGCAGCACCGGCGCCCCACCCCGCCCATAGGCCGAGCTCCCATAGACACGGGGTTACACCGGCGTTACGGTCAGCCTGCTCGAACCCGTCCTTTACTCGGATCGTCCGGCTCGTTCCTGCCGGTGAAGGGATTGCTCCATGGCCACCGTCACATTCGACAAGGCAACCCGCTTGTTCCCCGGGTCCGACAAGCCCGCGGTGGACCAGCTCGACATCGAGATCGGTGATGGGGAGTTCCTCGTCCTGGTCGGCCCCTCCGGTTGCGGCAAGTCCACCTCCCTGCGCATGCTCGCCGGGCTGGAGGACGTCAACGGTGGCCGCATCCTGATCGGGGAGCGCGATGTCACCAACCTGGCGCCCAAGGACCGCGACATCGCGATGGTGTTCCAGAACTACGCGCTCTACCCCCACATGACCGTGGCCGACAACATGGGCTTCGCCCTGAAGATCGCCGGCGACCCCAAGGAAAAGATCAGGGAGCGCGTCGTCGAGGCAGCCAAGATCCTCGACCTCGAGGAGTACCTCGACCGCAAGCCCAAGGCGCTCTCGGGTGGCCAGCGCCAGCGTGTCGCGATGGGTCGGGCCATCGTCCGCTCGCCGCAGGTCTTCCTGATGGACGAGCCGCTGTCGAACCTCGACGCGAAGCTGCGGGTCCAGACCCGAAGCCAGATCGCCGCACTGCAGCGCCGGCTCGGGGTCACCACCGTCTACGTCACCCACGACCAGGTCGAGGCCATGACGATGGGCGACCGCGTCGCGGTGCTCAAGGACGGCCTCCTCATGCAGGTCGACACGCCGCGGCACATGTACGACCACCCCAACAACGTCTTCGTCGCCGGGTTCATCGGCTCGCCGGCCATGAACCTGCTGACGGTCCCGTTCGAGGGCACCTCGGTGCAGTTCGGTGACGGCCACATCGACGTGCCCCGCGAAACGGTCGAGGCTGTTGGCCAAAGCGGACGCACGGTCACCATCGGCGTACGTCCCGAGGACATGGATCTCGTGGGTGATGGGGAGGGACTGAAGACCACCGTCAACCTCGTCGAGGAGCTCGGCGCCGACGCCTACGTCTACGGCACGGCCGACGTCAACGGCGAGGACCACGACGTGATCGCCCGAGTCGACGGCCGCCAGCCGCCGGCAAAGGGTGAGCAGGTCAACTTCGCGCCGAAGCCCGGCCACCTCCACCTGTTCTCCACCACCGACGGCCAGCGGCTGCCCACCTGACGGATCCCGGAGCGGCTGCAGGGCCGGCCCCGGGCACCATGTGACCCATGGCCCTGCAGCTGCTCGCCGCACCGAGCGACCCGGCTCTGCTCGACCTGCCGTGGAACGTGCCGCTCGAACAGTGGCCGCCGGACCAGCTCGTCCTCCTGCCCAAGGGCATCTCCCGACACGTCGTGCGTTTCGTACGGCTGGAGGGGGCGGTCTACGCCGTCAAAGAGGTCGGCGAGGACATCGCGCGCCGCGAGTACGGCCTGCTCCGTTTGCTCGAGCGTCGGAACCTGCCCTCCGTGGAGGCTGTCGGGGTCCTCTCCGGCCGGGTCGCCGACGACGGAACGCCGCTCGACGCGGCGCTGATCACCCGGCACCTGCAGTTCTCGCTTCCCTACCGGGCGCTGTTCTCCTCCACCCTGCGCCCCGACACCGCCATCCGGCTGCTCGACGCCCTGGCGGCCCTGCTCGTCCGGATGCACACGGCCGGCTTCTACTGGGGCGACTGCTCGCTGTCCAACACGCTGTTCCGTCGCGACGCGGGCGCCTTTGCGGCGTACCTCGTCGACGCCGAGACCGGCGACCTGCAGGTGACCCTCTCCGCCGGGCAGCGGCTGTACGACCTCGACCTGGCACGCACGAACATCGCGGGCGAGCTGCTCGACCTCGAGGCCGGCGGGCTGCTGCACCCCACCATCGACCCGATCGAAACCTCCGACCAGGTCGCGCAGCGCTACCACTCGCTGTGGGACGAGCTCCTCGGCACCGAGACCTTCGACACGGGCGAGCGGTTCCGCATCGACCAGCGCATCCGCCGCCTCAACGACCTGGGCTTCGACGTCGCCGAGCTCACGATCGTCACCGATATCGACGGCCGTACCGTGCAGCTCGAGCCAAAGGTCGTCGATGCCGGCCACCACAGCCGCCGGCTGCTCCGCCTCACCGGGCTCGACGTGGAGGAGAACCAGGCCCGGCGGCTGCTCAACGACCTCGACGCCTACCGGGCCGCCAAGGATGTGCAGAACGAGGACGAGGAGATCGTCGCGCACCGGTGGGTGACTGAGGCGTTCGAGCCAGTCGTGCGCGCAGTGCCCAAGGAGCTGCGCGGCAAGCTGGAGCCCGCAGAGATCTTCCACGAGGTACTCGAGCACCGCTGGTTCCTGTCCGAGCGGGCGCGCCGTGACGTGGGGTTGATGCCGGCGGCGTGGTCGTACGTCGCGGAGGTGCTCACGCACAAGCCCGACGAGCAGGCGGTGCTGGGATCACGCATCGGCACGCCGACAGTTGCGGCCGACCCGTACGAGGGCGAGGACGACGACGACGCGGAGATGGCCACTTCTCGTGACCGGAGAGAATCCGGGGCTTAAGAAGCCGCGCTTTCTCTCCGATCACGACAGCCTGGAGCGTTCCGCCCTGCTCCGCGCTACCTCATACAGGGCGATG
>JACCUZ010000029.1 GCA_013698395.1 Sporichthyaceae bacterium | reverse complement strand
GCCGACCGAACTTCCTGAGCCCAGCTGACCGGGACGCGTGGGTGCGCGAGGGGGGAGTTGAACCCCCACACCCTTTCGGGCACACGGACCTGAACCGTGCGCGTCTGCCTATTCCGCCACTCGCGCGAGGGCCGCCACGTTACCAGCCGGCTCGCTGCGGCCTTGTTGCTCTGCCGGCCGGTTGCAAACGGCCGACGCGCGGGGCGCGGGCTAGCGCTAGCGACCGGCGCGCCGGCGCGGGCCAACGGGAGGCTCGGGAGGCTCCCCAGGCATACGGCGGCGCCGTGCGGGGAATCAGGGCTGCACACCCGGCCCGGCTACGATCACGTGCCGGGCCGACCTGTTGCCCGCGCGCGGGCTTTCCAACCCCGGCGAGGAGGTGACTGACCCCGATGGGCGTCCTGCAGCGCTTCGAGCGGCGCATCGAGGACATGGTCAACCGCCCGTTCGCGCGCGCGTTCAAGGCGGAGGTCCAGCCGGTCGAGATCGCGAGCAGTCTGCAGCGCGAGTGCGACGACCGGGCCGCGATCGTGTCCCGGGGTCGCACCATGGTGCCCAACGTCTTCACCGTCGCGCTGGGCTCCCATGACCACGAGCGGCTCGCCGTCTACGAGCAGGCGCTGGGCGAGGAGCTGGCAGGCATGGTGAGCGAGCACGCCGAGGAGCAGGGGTACGTCTTCATCGGCCCGGTGACCGTCAGCTTCGAGCGTGACGACGACCTCGGCACCGGCCGCTTCCAGGTACGCAGCGCCGCCGTGGCCGCCGCTACCCCGCGCAGCGGCGACACCCAGCTGGTGCGGCCGCAGGGCCGGGCCGCGGGAGTCCCCTGGGTGGAGATCGGGGACACCACCTACGCCCTGGCCCGCACCACGACCCGCATCGGCCGCGGGACCGACGCCCACCTGCGCATCGACGACCCGGGCATCTCGCGCAACCACGCCGAGCTGCGCCGCTCCGGCGGCGACGTCACCGTCGTCGACCTCGGCTCCACCAACGGTGTCGTCATCGACGGTGAGCGGGTGACGCAGGCCCGGCTGCGCGACGGGACGCAGCTGGTGCTCGGCAGCACCACCATGACCTTCCACGACGGCGGCACGGCTGGAGGCGGCCACCGGTGAGCGAGATGAGCGAGCTCACGCTGACGATCATCCGGCTCGGGTTCCTGGCCGTGCTGTGGATGTTCGTCCTCACCGCGGTCAGCGTGATGCGCTCGGACCTGTTCGGTCGCCGGACCAGCCGGCCAAACCCCAAAGGTCGCGGATCAGCCACCGCTCCGGCCCCCCGCCGCCAGGAGCGCCCGCCCAAGCCCGCCAAGGGTCGGCGCGGCGTGCCCAGCACCCTGGTCGTCACCCAGGGCGCCCTCTCGGGCACCACGGTCCGCCTCGGCGACCAGCCCGTCACCCTCGGCCGCTCCCAGGACTCGACGATCGTTCTTGACGACGACTACGTCTCCGGCCGCCACGCCCGGTTCTACCCCCAGGACGGGCAGTGGGTGGTCGAGGATATGGGCTCGACCAACGGCACGTACCTGGACCGGGGCAAGGTGACCAGGCCCACGCCGGTGAAGATCGGCGTGCCCGTCCGGATCGGCAAGACCGTCGTCGAGCTGAGGAAGTAGCCGGCATGGCGCTCGCGATCCGCTACGCCGCCAGGTCCGACACCGGCCTGATCCGGTCGGCGAACGAGGACTCCGGCTACGCCGGGCCTCGGCTGCTCGTGGTCGCTGACGGCGTCGGGGGCCATGCGGCCGGGGAGGTCGCCTCGTCGGTCGCCGTCGCCTCGCTGTCCGTCCTCGACGAGGACTCGCCCGGCGGCGACCTCCTCCAGCGGCTCTCCAGCGCGGTCGGCACCGCCAACAACCACCTGCGGGACATGGTCGCGGGCGACCCGGACCTCAAGGGCATGGGTACGACGCTGACCGCCCTCCTGCGGGCCGGCTCCCGGTTCGGGCTGGTCCACGTCGGGGACTCGCGCTGCTACCTGCTCCGCGACGGCCGGCTGCAGCAGATCACCCACGACCACACGTTCGTCCAGACTCTGGTCGACGAGGGCCGGATCACTGCGGCGGAGGCCGACAACCACCCGCAGCGCAACCTCATCACCAACTCCCTCGACGGCAGGGAGGACATCGACCTCGACCTGTCCGTCCGTGAGACCCGTCCCGGCGACCGCTACCTGCTCTGCAGCGACGGCCTGTCCGGCGTGGTGAGCGAGGACACCCTCCGAGACACGTTGGCGGAGGAGGCCGACCCCGACGTCGCGTGCGAGCGCCTCGTCGAGCTGGCCCTCAAGGGCGGCGGACCCGACAACGTCACCGCGATCGTGGCCGACGTCGTCGAGGTCGAGACCAAGCCACCGTCCGCCGTGCCGGTCACAGTGGGCGCCGTCGCCGACGGGGCCGTGCAGAGCAGCCCCTCAC
>JACCUZ010000025.1 GCA_013698395.1 Sporichthyaceae bacterium | reverse complement strand
GGCACACCCGCCGACGTCGTCGCCGCCCGCTCCACGCTCACCGGCCACCACCTCGCGGCGTACGTCGGCACCTGACCGAGGCTGCCGACATCGTGAGACGAGTTCTCTCATCTGGTTGAACTCGTCTCTACTCCGCGCCGATAATGTACATTATGTCAAGTTACGCCTGCCGCCTTCCCCTTCCTCCCGTGTGACGAGGCGAACCGTGCCCGAATCACGGCGAAAGCCCACCTCGCACGCATGAATGGCCCGGCTGGCTCGGCGTTTCACCGTGACTTGGGTGTAGCCGACGGCCCGTGTTCCGGAAAGGCGGCTGCCTAGCTGCCCCTCGGTGTCCCCTCGGGGTCCGCCGCCTGGGACCGGCTGCGCGCCGCTCGCGCGTTGCCTCGACCGTAGTTCGAACGTGTGTTCTACTGGGTGGATGCGGTGGGACGCGCTCCGGTTGACGGAGGACCCGGTGGCCTCGGCGGGGGCCGCGCACCCGGGCGGACCTTCCGGGCCGGTCCCCCTGCTCCCCCGCGGCGCGGTGACCCGCACGTTCGACACGCCCGAGTTCCGTGGCATCACGGTCCACGAGGTCACCGCCCGGTCGGCCCTGAACAGGGTTCCCGAGGCCTCCCGGGTGCCGTTCCGCTGGACGATCAACCCCTACCGGGGCTGCACCATGGCGTGCCGGTACTGCTTCGCCCGCAAGACCCACGAGTACCTCGACCTGGGCGCCGGGGCGGACTTCGACTCGCAAATCGTGGTGAAGACGAACGTCGCCGAGGTTCTGCGGCGGGAGCTGGCCCGGCCGTCCTGGCATCGAGAGCACGTCGCGATGGGGACCAACGTCGACTGCTACCAGCGGCTCGAGGGTCGCTACCAGTTGATGCCACAGATCATCTCCGCCCTGACCGACGCCGCGAACCCGTTCTCGATCCTCACCAAGGGCGCACTGATCCTGCGCGACCTGGAGCTTCTGCGGCGGGCCGCGGAGGTCACCGACGTGTCGGCCGCGGTGTCCGTGGGATCGGTCGACCGCGAGCTGCGCGGTCTGGTGGAGCCAGGCGCTCCGCCGCCGGGGCGCCGGCTCGAGGTCGTACGCGGGCTGAGCGAGGCCGGCATCCCGACCGGGGTGCTGATGGCCCCCATCCTGCCCTTCCTGACCGACTCCGAGGACCAGCTCGCGGCGACCGTCGAGGCCATCGCCGCAAGCGGTGCGAGCTACGTCTCGCCGATCGTGCTGCACCTGCGCCCCGGAGCGCGGGAGTGGTGGCTGGCGTGGCTGGGCCGCGAACACCCCGCGCTGGTCCCCCGCTACGCGGAGCTCTACCGGCGGGGCAGCTACGCCGACGCCGCGTACCAGCGGCGCATCACCGAGACCGTGCGCCGGCTCGCCGCGCACCACGGGGTCGGCCGAGCGCAGGTTGGCCTTTGGCGCTCCGGGCATGAGCAGGGGGCCGAGAACGTCTTCCGGAGTCGGCAGCCCGACGTCTCGCCCGAGCAGCTCCAGCTGCTCTGAACAGGACGCCGCGTCGTGGCATCTAGAGTGCTTCGGTGCCCGCCGAGCCAGCCGCCGCCACCGCTAGTGCCTCAGTCAGCGTCACGGTCACCGGCCCCAGGGTCTCCGGTGGCGGCCTCAGCTTGACCTACCCCGACCCGCAGCGAGCCCTGCTCGGAGTGCGGCTGCAGCAGGAGGTACGGATCCCCGCTGACCGGCTGGAGTTCGGCTGGTCCTCCGGTGCCTGGCGCCTCACGCTCGAGCGCCCCGTCGTTGATCGGATGGAGTACCTCCTCGAGCTCACCCATGCCGGCGGGAAGAAGGAGTCCGTCACCGACCCGACCAACTCCCTCCGGATGCGAGGCGCCTTCGGGGAGAAGTCCGTGGTGGAGCTGCCGGGCTACCAGCGGCCTCGGTGGCTCGGCCGGTCGGACATCGTCGGCCACCAGCGCACCGTGGCGGTCACGGCCCGGTCCCTGGGCGAGGAGCTGCGCTGCGTCGTCTGGTCACCTCCTGGCCTCCGGGACGACACGCCGCTGCCGTTGCTGGTCGTCCACGACGGGCCGGAGTACGCCGAGCTGGCCGGCCTCACGACGTACCTCTCGGTGGCGGTCCGGGAGGGCGACCTGCCCCCCGTGCGGGCGGCCCTGTTGCCGCCCGGGCCGCGCGACGAGCGCTACTCGCTGGACCGGGCGTACACCCGGGCCCTCTGCCTCGCCGTCCTCCCGCGACTGCGCGAGGAGGTCGCCACGACCACCACCACCGGCATGGGGGCCAGCCTGGGCGCACTGGCCATGCTCTACGCACAGCGTCAGCACGACGGCACCTTCGACGCGTTGTTCCTGCAGTCCGGGTCGTTCTTCCACGCCCGCCATGACGCGCACGAGCGCCGATTCCCGCGCTTCGACCGGATCGCGCGCGGTGTCGACGCGATCCTGCGCTCGAGCGGCAACCCCTCCCCCGTGCCGACCGTGATGACCTGCGGGACCGTTGAGGAGAACCTCGCGAACAACCGCATCATGGCCCGTGCCCTGTCGGCCCAGGGCTACGACGTGACCCTGCAGGAGCTCCGCGACGCGCACAACTACACGGCGTGGCGCGACGCGTTCGACCCCTGGCTGACCCGGCTCCTGCGTGAGGTGCACAGGTGATGACCGCCGAGCTGAGCACAGCCGACGGCGACTTCCGTGGGCAGGTCGTGGTGCACGGCCACTGGGGCCGTCCTGTGCTGGTGTTCCCGTCCGAGGGCGGCGGAGCCTGGGACTACCAGAACCACGGCATGGTCGACGCGGTCCGCTGGCTGCTCGACGCCGGCCGGGTCAAGCTCTACTGCGTCGACTCCGCGGATGCGCGCACCTGGTCCGACCACACAGTGCCCATCGAGGAGCGTGCCCGCCGGCACGACCGGTACGAGGGGTGGCTGCTCGAGCAGGTCCTTCCGTTCGCCCGGGAGGACAGCGCCGGCCGGGAAGACTTTCTCGCCACGGGCTGCAGC
>JACCUZ010000469.1 GCA_013698395.1 Sporichthyaceae bacterium | reverse complement strand
CGGCTGCTGGTGGCCGGGGACCAGGTGGCTGCCCGCGACGCCCTCGCGGCCGGGCTGCCGCCCCTGCTCGAGCACGTCCTGCTGCAGGCGGACCTGACCGCCATCGCGCCCGGGCCGTTGCAGTCGGGCCTGGCCCGCCGGCTGCGCCTGGTGGCCGACGTCGAGTCCACGGGAGGTGCGACGGTCTACCGCTTCACGCCGGCAACGATTCGTCGCGCCTTCGACGCGGGATGGACCGCGTCTGACGTCAACGAGCTGCTCGAGGCGCACTCCCGCACACCGGTCCCCCAGCCGCTGACCTACCTGGTCGAGGACATCGCGCGCCGTCACGGGCGGGTCCGGGTCGGTGCGGCGTCGTCCTTCGTGCGGTGCGACGACGAGGCGACGCTCGGGGAGCTGCTCACCGACCGGCGGGCAGCTGCCCTGCGGCTGCGCCGGCTCGCGCCGACGGTGCTGGCGGCCCAGTCGCCGGCCGTGGTGGTGCTCGACCGGCTCCGCGACATGGGCTACACCCCGGCCGCGGAGGGGAGTGACGGCGACGTGGTCGTCCGCCGACCAGAGTCGCGCCGTACGCCGGTCCGCCGTTCGCAGCCGGTCACCACCACCTCCCCACGCGAGCCGCAACCCGCACTGCTCGTTACCGCCGTCTCGGCGCTGCGCGCCGGTGAACGGGCGGCTGCCGTCACGGTGAGCCGGCCGACCGCCGATGTGCTGGCGATCCTCACCGACGCCGCGAGCGCCGGCGAGTCGCTGTGGATCGGGTACGTCGACGCGGAGGGCCGCGGCTCGCAACGGGTCATCGAGCCGGTGTCCGTCGTGGGCGGGCAGGTGTCGGCGTACGACCATCTGCGCGGGGCCATGCGGTCCTTCGCGGTGCACCGCATCACTGGCGTCAGCCCGGTCGCCTGACACAGCGTGACGGTGCGCCCACGCGCGGTTGCCCACTTGTCATCCGTTTGTGGGATGGACCCCACCGAACTGGTTCACCAGGATGGCACCAAGTCGACATCGGGTCGTCGGACTCTGGATGCGAACGTCCTTTCATGGGGGGATTCATGCTCTTTGCACCGTCATCCCTGCGCTCCAATCGCCGGGCGCTTCTCGGCGCAGCGGTGTCAACTCTGCTGGCCATGAGCGCGTTGCCAGCCGTCTCCGCAGGGTCCGCGAATGCCGCGGCGGCGGACGGGGCTGGCTACGTCGACTTCACCTACGGGACCGCGACGGACGACGTCACGGCACATACCTCACAGAGCAAGCTGTGGTTCCACGACGGCGCCTGGTGGGCGGTCATGATGGAACCGGCCGAGACCACGCCGGTGCCGCACGAGAACCGCTGGGCGATCTTCCGGCTGGACGTGCCGTCACAGACGTGGATCAGCACGAAGGTTCAGGTCGACGAGCGCAACCAGTCCCACCCGGACGTGCTTTCCTCGGGCGACCAGCTCTACGTCGCA
This sequence comes from Sporichthyaceae bacterium, assembly GCA_013698395.1. Lineage (GTDB taxonomy): Bacteria > Actinomycetota > Actinomycetes > JACCUZ01 > JACCUZ01 > JACCUZ01. The sequence goes on along the minus strand of JACCUZ010000469.1, from coordinate 3,798 downwards.
TCCTCGTACTCGAGGTCGGAGACCGAAGCGCTCAAGGTCTACAAGTACAACTACGACGCGGCGAGCAAGACGTACGTACTGGATCCGCTCTTCGTCGACGCCGACCCCCGGCTTGACCGACCAGGTCGCTTCGACGATGGCCGCGAGACGCCAGCGAAGGGCATTCAGTACGCCACGATCGCCCGAGCCGGTGACCGGCTGGTCATCGCCTACACGTCGGCAAACGATGTCTGGTACATGACGTCGAATCTGGAAGCGATCGAGTGGTCCTCGCCGACGCCGCTCTTGACCGGGGCAATGGCGCCCATCTCCGGTCCACCCGGCCCGACCACGTCTTCCAGCGACGACATCGCCACGGTTGTGAGCTTCGGAACGGGTCAGTTGGGGATCATGTGGAGCAGGACGAGCACCACCGATGCGTCCTATGGTGGGTTCTTCTTCTCGGTGTGGAACGGCAGCTCCTTCGGATCCCCCGAGGTGGCGTGGGACGGGACCGGGGTAGGCGACAACCACATCAGCGTGAAGGCCCCCTCGGACGGTCGAGTCCTCGTCGCGATCAAGACGAGCCTGAAGGGCACCGACGACCCGTTGGTGTCCCTACTCGAGCGCGGCAGCGGGGGTGGGTGGTCACAGCACACGGTGATCACTCGTCAGGCTGGCGGGGTTAGCCAAGACGCGACCCGTCCAGTCTTGGTCCTTGACTCGGACCAGGCCCATGTGATGATGACGGACTTGGTCGACGGCGGCTCCATCTATCGCAACTCTGCTCCGCTGAGCTCGCTGGCTTTCACCAACGGTCTCGGGGTCACCTTCATCAAGGACTCGGCCTACCCCAACGTCAACGACGCCACGTCCACGAAACAGCAGGTGAGCGCGAGCGACGGCATCATCGTGCTGGCGTCTGACGACGTCGACGGGCGGGACAGGTATCTCCACGGCTGCACCGGAGCATCCTGCCCGGCCGGAGGGGTGGTGACGCCGCCGCCGGCAGCAGCGACGGCGACCAGCACCTCGCTCACCGCCTCGCCTAACCCCTCGGTGGCCGGTGCGCCCGTGACCCTGACCGCGACCGTGTCCGGGGGCCCCGACATTGGCGGCTCGGTGACCTTCTTCGACGGGGACACCCAGATCAAGACCGTCGCCCTGACCAACAACACCGCGTCGACGACCACGACCACGCTGTCGACCGGTCAACACACCCTCAAGGCGGTCTACAGCGGGAACGTGAGCTACCAACCGAGCACGTCCGGTGCCGTGACGCAAACCGTGTTGGCAGCCACCACCACAGCCAGACCGTCCACCGGTGGTTCCAGTGGCGGAGCGGTCACGGCACCGCCGATCGCGAGTCGACTGCAGATCGTCGCTCCGCCGCGTCGAGTGCTGTCCGGCAAGGCCGTGGGCGGCAACAAGGTTGTCGCGGTCAATCTCCCAGCCCCGGCCGGCGTTCGCGCCATGGCAGTCAACGTGACAGTGGCCGCCGGCAAGAAGACGACCACAGTGGCAGTCTGCTCGGGGGCTCAGACCAAGGCGGCGTGCAAAACCAAGAAGCTCATGAAGGTGTCAGCCGGCACCCGCAAGGCGGCCTTCACCCTTCAGTCCCTGTCCGGCCCTAGGGTCAAGCTGTACAACTCCTCGGGTCGGGCGCGGTTCACTCTCGACGTGCAGGGCTGGTACGTCAACGACGCGAGCAAGGCGCGGTTCTCGGCGCTGTCGCCCGTCCGGCGAGTGCTCAAGAGCCAGAAGGTGGGACCCGGGAAGGCCTACGTCTTGAAGATCCCTTCCGTCCTCCGGCCGGCTGGAACGGTGGCTGTCGAGCTTGGCGTGTCGGCCTCCGCGGCCACGCGTAACAGCAGCGTGGCGGCATGCAGAGCGACGTCGACGAAGTCGGGGTGCCTGGCCCGTCCGACACTCTTTGCCAAGCCCGGGTCCACGGTCATCAACCGGGTCATCGTGCCGGTGCGGGCGAACGGGAAAGTCAAGCTCGTCAACGGCTCGGGAACTGTGCGTCTGACGGTCTTCGCGAGGGGCGTCTACACACTGAACTAGCCCACCTCGTGTCAGAGGCCGGGGACCGAAACCCAGCGGTTCCCGGCCTGGGCGACAATGGTCCGGTGACCGACGGCCCGTTGATCGTGCAGTCCGACAAGACGCTGCTCCTCGAGGTCGACCACGCGTTGGCCGGGGAGTGCCGGCGGGAGATCGCGCCGTTCGCCGAGCTGGAGCGCTCGCCGGAGCACGTGCACACCTACCGGCTGACCCCGCTGGGCCTGTGGAACGCGAGAGCGGCCGGTCATGACGCCGAGCAGGTCGTCGACGTGCTCCTGCGCTACAGCCGCTACGCCGTTCCCCACGCCCTGCTTGTCGACGTGGCGGAGACGATGGCCCGGTACGGCCGGCTCCGCCTGGAGAAACATCCGATGCACGGCCTGGTGCTGGTGACCACCGACCGGGCTGTCCTCGAGGAGGTGGTGCGGTCGAAGAAGGTCGCACCGCTCGTCGGCTCGCGCGTCGACCCGGACACCATCGTCGTGCACGCCTCGGAGCGCGGGCACCTCAAGCAGGTGCTGCTCAAGCTCGGTTGGCCGGCCGAGGACCTCGCGGGGTACGTCGACGGTGAGGCGCACGCGATCGCCCTGGTCGAGGACGGCTGGTCGGTCCGTCCCTACCAGCGAGAGGCAGTCGAGGGCTTCTGGCACGGTGGTTCGGGCGTTGTGGTGCTGCCGTGCGGCGCAGGGAAGACCATCGTGGGGGCAGCCGCCATGGCTGAGGCAAGTGCCACCACGCTGATCCTGGTCACCAACACGGTCGCCGCACGGCAGTGGCGCCATGAGCTGCTCAAGCGCACCACGCTCACCGACGCCGAGATCGGGGAGTACTCCGGCGCCCGTAAGGAGATCCGGCCGGTCACCATCGCGACGTACCAGGTGATGACGACCCGGCGGAAGGGCGTGTACACCCACCTGGAGCTGCTCGACGCCCGCGACTGGGGCCTGGTCGTCTACGACGAGGTGCACCTGCTGCCCGCCCCCATCTTCCGGATGACGGCGGACCTGCAGGCTCGGCGTCGGCTCGGGCTGACGGCGACGCTGGTGCGCGAGGACGGCCGGGAGGGCGACGTCTTCTCGCTGATCGGGCCCAAGCGCTACGACGCGCCCTGGAAGGACATCGAGGCCCAGGGCTACATCGCTCCGGCCGACTGCGTCGAGGTGCGGGTGACGCTGAACGACTCGGAACGGCTGGCCTATGCCACCGCCGAGCCGGAGGACCGCTACCGCTTCGCCTCGACGACGGCGACCAAGACCCGGGTGGTGGAACGGCTGGTGGACAAGCACCGGGCCGACCAGGTCCTGGTGATCGGGCAGTACATCGACCAGCTCGACGACCTCGGCCAGCGCCTCGACGCGCCGGTCATCAAGGGTGAGACGACGGTAAGGGAGCGGGAAAGGCTGTTCGAGGCGTTCCGTACCGGCGAGATCTCGCTGCTCGTGGTGTCGAAGGTCGCGAACTTCTCCATCGACCTGCCGGAGGCGGCGGTTGCCATCCAGGTGTCAGGGACGTTCGGCTCCCGACAGGAGGAGGCGCAGCGGCTGGGCCGGGTGCTGCGACCCAAGGCCGACCAGCGGGCGGCGCGGTTCTACGCGGTGACCGCCCGCGACACGGTGGACCAGGACTTCGCCGCGCACCGTTAACGGTTTCTGGCCGAGCAGGGCTACGCGTACCGCATCGTCGACGCCGACGACCTCGACGACCTTCCGACCCGGGACGGCTAAGCCGCGCCCGTTGCCGGCCGAGCGGTTC
>JACCUZ010000460.1 GCA_013698395.1 Sporichthyaceae bacterium | reverse complement strand
CGCTTCCGTCGAAAGGGATGATCCGGGCGTCAGGCACGGGCACCGCCTCGGGCCAGCGCTCCCACCATCGCGTTCTCGACGGCGCCCACCGTGTCGGCCGACAGGGGCCCGCGGAGCCCCTGGCGGGTGACGAAGTCGTCGAAGGCCTCCCGTGAGCTGTAGCGCGGAGTGAAGTCCAGGACCTCGCGCATCCGGGTCGTGTCCACGACCCGGCCGTACGACAGGAAGCGCAGCTGCTCGGACGAGAAGTCCGCGACCCGGAGGCGGCGCAGCGCCCCGCCGATCCAGGGTGCGGCCGGCTGCGGCAGCGGGAGCGACGGCCGGCCGGCCCGCCGGATGGCCTGGGAGAGCGTCAGTACCCCGTCACCGGCGATGTTGAACGTTCCGCTGTGGTCGTGCATCGTCGTGCGCCACAGCGTCTCGAGCCCGTCTCGCTCATGGACGAACTGCAGCCGCGGGTCGAAGCCGAGGACGGTGGGAACGACCGGGAGCGAGAAGTACGAGGTCAGCGGGGTCCGGACCCGGGGGCCGACGAAGTTGGCGAAGCGCAAGGTCGTGACGACCACGTCCGGACGCCGCCGGGCGAAGCCGCGTACGTAGCCCTCCACCTCGACGGAGTCCTTCGCGTAGCCGGTGCGGGCCAGCGCGTTGGGTTCCAGGTCCTCGGTGAACATCGCCGGGTCCAGTGGGGAGGAGCCGTAGACCGCCGTCGAGGACTTCACCACCAGCTTCCGCACGCTGGGAGCCTTCTGGCACGCCGCAAGCAGCTGCATGGTGCCGATGACGTTGATCTCTTTCATGGTGGCCCGGCCGCCGGCGTCGACAGGAGTCGCGAGAACGGCCATGTGGATGACGGTGTCCACCTCCGCGTGCGCGATCACCTTGCCGATGACCGGGTTGCGGATGTCTGCGCGCACGAACTCCGCGTCCCCGAGGTCCTCCTTTGGCGGGACGACGTCGACACCGATGACCCGGGTCACGTCGGGGTCCGCCTGCAGCAGCTGGGCGAAGCGTCCACCCAGGTAGCGCGAGACCCCGGTCACCATCACGACCCGAGCCACGCCGCGCTCCCTACTTCTTGTTGCGACGCTGGACGCGCGTCTTCTTCAGCAGCTTGCGGTGCTTCTTCTTCGCCATGCGCTTGCGACGCTTCTTGATGACGGAACCCACAGGTGACCTTCGTTCGAGGCGAGGAACACGGACGCGCGCCAGCCAGCCGGCACAGACCAGGCAGCCTATCGGTGCGACGAAGGCTGGCCCTCAGGCCGTCTCGACGTAGGACTGGTCCAGGTAGTCGTGCACGGCCTGCTCCGGTACGCGGTAGGAGCGCCCGACCTGCACCGCCGGCAGCGTGCCGGCGTGGACGAGCCGGTAGACGGTCATCTTCGACACCCGCATCGCCGAGGCGACCTCAGCGACGGTCAGGAAGCTGACTTCTGCCAACGGACGGTCGTTCGATCCCACACCAGCCACCACGGCACCAGACTTCCAGCACGTGACGGGCGCCGGCTTCCCCACCGGCAGCACACAGGCGTCATGCGCTCAGGTCACCAGGGTAGGTGCGGATGTGCCTCATGGGAAAGGGGAGGCCGCAAACTCCTCAGCTCTTGCGTCAGTCCAGCCCTGCGGCCGCCAGCAAGTAGGACGTCACCGGCGCGTAGAGGTGCGGCGCCACGTTGTCGTCCAGCGGCACGGTGACGGCCACCGTCCCCTCCGCCTCGCCGACGAAGAGCGCCGGGTCGTTGGAGTCGGCGAACCCGACCGCCGAGACCCCGGCCTGCCCGGCGGCACCGGCCCACCCGTGGTCAGCGACCACCAGCTCGGGCAGCGGTTCGTCGGTCTCCCGCAGCGCGGAGAGGACGGCCTCCATCGGCCTCGGCGAGTGGGTGTGGTTGAGCTCGCCGCGGGTGCTGACGGTGGCGACGTGGTTGATGTAGCGGATCTCCCGCTCGACCCGGCCACCGCGGGTCGTGAGGGCGTAGCGCACCCCGGCTGCCGGTGTCAGGACCGTCGCGCCGGCCCGGCGCAGGCCGGCGGCAACCGCCAGGTGGACGGGCAGCAGTCCGGCCGGGTGACCGGTGGCGACCACGACCCGGGCGCCCTCCCGGGCAACCAGCTTGAGCTGGGCGGCCATCCGGTCCAGGCCCGAGACCGTGAGGTCGGGGTCGATGCGGTCCGGGCCGCGCAGGTAGGTAGGGTCCGGCGAGACCCCGACGCGGGCGACCATGAGCTCGAGCACGTCGCCCAGCCGCCACCGCCCACGCGGCTCCAAGCCGAACATCGCCTGCGACGCTCGGGCGGCGAAGAACCCGTACTTGAGCAGGTTGTCCTCGCGCGAGGTCGCGACAGCGCCGGCGATGCCGGACTGGACGAGGTGCTCACGCAGCTGGTCCCGGCTCGGCGGTGCCGTCATAGGACCAGGTGCCCGCCGAGGCCGTGCGCCGGAAAGACGGCCCGCCGCGTTGCGAGCACAGCTTGGTCCAGCGGGTCGGCCAGGTCGAGGCCGTCGCTCCACTCCCGCCACGATGGCTGCGCGCCGTCGGTCATCCGCTGCGGCGCGCGGAGCCCGTACCGGCGACTCACGTAGTCGCGCCACGCCTGCGGCACCTCGGTCTCCGGCGGGATCGGCGCCCCGGCTGCCTCGGCCAGCAGGTGGGTCCACACCCTGGGCACCACCTCGGACAGCTCGTAGCCACCGCCCCCGCAGGCGACCCAGCGGCCACCGGCGTGCTCGTGGGCCAGGGAGTGCAGAGCAGCGTAGGACGCCCGCTGGCCGTCCACGGTGAGCCGCAGGTGGGCCAGTGGGTCCAGCAGATGGCTGTCGCAGCCATGTTGGGTGACCAGCACGTCGGGTCGGAACTGTGCCAGCAGGGGCGGGACGACGGCGTGGAAGGCCCGCAGCCAGCCGTTGTCACCGGTGCCCGGAGGAAGCGCCAGGTTGACCGCGCAGCCCTCAGCGGCCGGTCCGCCGCACTCGTCGGCGGAGCCGCTGCCGGGGAAGAGGTAGCGGCCGCTCTCGTGCAGCGAGATGGTCAGCACCCGCGGCTCGTCCCAGAACGCCCGCTCGACCCCGTCACCGTGGTGCACGTCGACATCGACGTACGCCACCCGTTCGGCGCCCTGCTCCAGCAGCCAGGCGACGGCGATCGCGGGGTCGTTGTAGACGCAGAAGCCGCTGCCGGCACCGGGCATCGCGTGGTGCAGCCCGCCGGCGATGCTCACGCCGTGCTCGGACCGGCCGGTCCACACGGCTTCGGCGGCGGCGATGGTGGCTCCGACCACCAGGGCCGACACGTCGTGCATCCCTGCGAAGGCGGGCGTGTCCGACGTCCCGATGCCCCTGCGGATGTCGACCTGGTCGGCGTCGGCACCGGCCCGGCGTACCGCCTCGATGTACTCCCGCTCGTGCACCAGGGCGATCAGGTCGTCACCGGCCGGCTCGGGCCGCACAACGGTGACTCCCGGGAGGTCGAGGACGCCCAGCTCCCGGGCCAGCCGCATCGTCAGGTCGACCCGGAGCGGGTTGAGCGGGTGCTCCGGGCCGAAGTCGTAGCCGATCAGTGCCTCGTCCCACGGCACGACCAGGGACCGGCTCATGCCGGAACGCTACCCCGGTCACTCCGAGCGCAACGCGACGACGGGATCGAGGCGACCGGCACGACGGGCCGGCGCGACCCCGAAGAAAATCCCGACGGCGGCCGACACCCCGAACGCGACCACCGGTGACCACCAGGCAATGACCGCCGGCAACGGCGACAGCGCAGCAACGAGGTACGAGCTGCCGACACCCACCCCGATGCCGAGAAGCCCTCCGACGACGCAGAGCAGCACCGCCTCGATGAGGAACTGCAGCAGGATGTCGCGCTGGCGGGCGCCCAGCGCCTTGCGCAGGCCGATCTCGCGGGTCCTCTCCCGCACGCTGACCAGCATGATGTTCGAGACGCCCACCCCACCGACAAGCAGGGAGATGGCAGCGATCGCCGACAGGACCAGCGTGAGCAGGCCGAGGATGCGCCCGATGGTGCCCAGGATCTGGGTCTGGGTGACGGCGGAGAACTCCTCGCCCTCGTAGCGGTCGGCCAGGGCGGCCACCAGCTTGGGTTGCAGCGCTGCGACGCTGTCAGCAGTGGGTGCCTTCACGGCCAGCGCGTCGATCCGGTCGACCCCGAACAGTCGTTGGGCCGCGGTCACCGGGATGTGCACCTCGGCATCGCGGTCCACGCCGAACGTCGACCCGACCTTGGCGAACACCCCGATGACACGGAACCGCACGCCGGCGATGCTGAGCTGTCGACCCAGCGGGTCGACGTCGCGGAAGAGCCGGCGTACGACGCTGCTCCCGAGCACCACCACCCGGCGGCGGGTGTCCACGTCGGTGGCGGTGATGTAGTCCCCCCGGGCGAGCGGGCGGTTGAAGACGTTGGGAACACTCTCGTTGACGCCGTTGACGGTGACGAACGACTCGCGGCGCCCGACGTTGACCGTTTCCCCGGATGCCACCGACACCGCGACCCGGTCCCGGTCCCCGACGACGCGGCCCAACAGGTCGACGTCGTCGAGGGTGAGCCGGCTCACCGACGGTGCCGAGCCGAACTCGAACTTGCCCGGCACGACGATGATGATGTTCGAGCCGAGCCCCTCGACCTGGTCCTCGACCTCCTGCTTGGCACCGCTTCCGAGCGCCACGAGGATCACCACGGCCGCGACCCCGATCACGACACCGAGCATGGTGAGCGCACTGCGCAACCGGTTGGCCCGAAGGGCGTCCAACGCGACCCGGAACGCCTCGCCCGCCCTCACCCCGCCACCTCGGGGCGGTCGTACTCGACCAGCCCGTCGCGCACACCGATGCGACGCCGCGTCATCGCCGCCACCTCGGGGTCGTGGGTCACCACGACGACGGCGACGCCCCGGTCCGCGTTCAGCCGCGCCAGGAGGCGCATCACCTCGGCACCGCTGCGCGTGTCCAGGTTTCCGGTGGGTTCGTCCGCGAGCAGCACCGACGGCTCGGTGACGAGTGCACGGGCGATCGCGACGCGCTGCTGCTCCCCGCCGGAGAGCTGGCCAGGAAGGTGCCCAAGCCGGTGCCCGAGTCCGACGGCCTCCAGTGCCGCGGCCGCGCGCTGCCTGCGCTCGGCCTTGCGGTTGCCCCGGTAGACCAGCGGCAGCCCCACGTTGTCCAGGGCACTGGTGCGGCCGAGCAGCTGGAAGGACTGGAAGACAAAGCCGATCGTGCGGTTGCGCAGCTCGGCGAGCTCGGCGTCGGTCATCGTCGAGACGTCACGCCCACCGACGAGCAGCGTGCCCGACGTCGGCCGGTCGAGGCACCCGAGCAGGTGCATCAGCGTCGACTTGCCCGAGCCCGAGGGCCCGATCACCGCCACGTGCTCACCCGGGTCGATGCGCAGGCTGACTCCGCGCAAGGCCTCGACGGCGAGACCGTCAAGCTGGTAGCTGCGCCGGACGTCAACCGCCTCGACGGCTGCGGTCACGAGAGGCGCTGGCCCTCGCGCACGCGGTCAGCACCACGTACGACGAGCCGCTCGCCCTCCTCGATGCCCTCGAGCACCTCGATCCGGCTGTTGCCCTGAGCGCCGAGGCGCACCAGCCGCCTGTGCACCACGCCGTTCTTGACGACCCACACGGCGTCACGCCGACCGTCGCGGAACACCGCCGGGGCCGGGACGGCCACGGCTCGCCGCGCTGTCCGGACCCGGAGGTCGACGACCGCGCTCATGCCGGGACGCGGGGTCGGCGCAGTCGCACCTTGCGCGCCCCTGCCACGTCCGAGGGAGAGACGCACGAGGTAGCTGACTCCCCCGCGCGGCGACGTCGTGGGGGTCTGGTCGACCGTGGTGACGGTCGCGGCGTACGTCGCGTCGGGCACCGCATCGAGCTCCGCCGACGCCAGTACGCCGGGCGCAACCAGCAGCACGTCGGTCTCGTCGACCTGGGCGGTCAGGGAGAGGGTGGAGGTGTCGGTCACGGTGACGAGCGGCTGGCCGGCACCCACGGGTGCGCCCGCTGTCACCGTCGCGGTGACCGAGGGCGCTGACGACCCACCGAGCGCTCCCGGCAGCTGGGAGAGCAGGTCCGACGCGTCCGACGGTGCGCTGTCCTGCGCTGGTGTGAGCGAGACCGTGCCGGCGATCGGAGATCGCACGGTGAGGGCCGCGACCGTGCGTCGGGCGATGTCGACGGCGGCCCGGGTCTGCACCCGTTGCGCCGAGGACAGGGCGCTCACCGCAGCGGAGAGGCCGCCCAGCCCGGCGGCGAGCTGCGCAGCCGCCGCGTCGGCCTGTGCC
>JACCUZ010000453.1 GCA_013698395.1 Sporichthyaceae bacterium | reverse complement strand
GCGGCGGCGGCGGTGGTGGCGGTGGCAACGTCTCGAACAACCCGGCCGACACCGGGATCGATCCCGGGAGCATCCCCGCACCCAGCTCGGGGGCGTCGGCGGCGATCGCGTACGCACGTGCGCAGGTCGGCAAGCCGTACGAGTGGGGAGCCGACGGACCGGGCAGCTTCGACTGCTCGGGGTTGACGATGCGGGCATGGGAGCAGGGCGGGGTCTCATTGCCGCACTACAGCGTGGCGCAGTACGAACGGGCCGCGAAGGTGCCGATCAGCGACTTGCGGTCAGGCGATCTCGTCTTCTTCGCCAGCGACCCGGCCGACTACCGGTCGATCTACCACGTGGGCCTCTACATCGGCGGCGGGCAGATGGTTGAGGCGCCCTACACCGGTGAGAGCGTGCGCATCTCCAGCATCTGGCGGGCCAGCCTCGTCGGCGCGGCACGGCCGTAGCGGCGTGCGATGAGCGCGTATACCGAGCGCCATGCTCGAAGCTTCGGCGGCTGGCTCATCGTGTTCGCGGTCGGCTACGCCGTGCTCCACCACGCCGGAACGCTGTTCGTCGGCCTGGGCGACGTCGGCCCCACGCGGTGGGCGGACTGGGTGGACCTCCTCACCCCGTACGTCGTGACGGGGGCGGCCGTCGGTGCACTGCGCGGTGCCGGCGCGGCCCGCGGAGTCTGGGCAGCGTTCTGGTTCGCGGCCGTGGTCTACACCCAGGGCCACGCCATCCATCTCGCGGCCAACTCGGTCGGGAACACCATCGACGGCCCGCACCCCGACGTCGTGAACCTCTGGGACGAGGTGGTCGGGCACTACCTGTGGTACGTGGGCTTCGGGCTCCTGGTCGCCGTGCTGGCCGTCGCGCTCGCGGACCGGCGCCCACGAGGAGGGGTCGGCGCGCACCTGCTCGCGCTGCTCGTGGGGCTGACCAACATGACCAACTCGGTCGAGGGCCAGACGCCTTGGCTTGGCCTCGCGATGGCAGTTCTCTTCACGCTGTGGGGGCTGGTCACGCGGGACGGCATGGGCAGGTACCTGTTGACTGCGTACGGGTTCTCGCTCGTCCTACTGACGGGGTTCGGCCTGTGGCAGGGCGGCTTTCCCGAGTTCAGCGAGCTCGGCTGGATCTGAGGGCGGTCAGTGCCCGTGGCCCGACCCGCTCGCATCGGCAGCCTCGTCCGGTGCGGCTGACTCGAGCGTGTCGGCGAGCCGTTTGCGTGAGGCGACGATCTCGGCCTCGGCCTCCATGCGACCCACCCATTTCGCGCCCTCGACCGACTTGCCGGGCTCGAGGTCCTTGTAGACCTCGAAGAAGTGCTGGATCTCCAGCCGGTCGAACTCAGAGACGTGGTGGATGTCGCGCAGGTGTTCCATCCGCGGGTCGGTGGCCGGCACGCACAGCACCTTGTCGTCGCCTCCCGCCTCGTCGGTCATCCGGAACATGCCGAGGGCGCGGGCCTTGATCAGGCAGCCAGGGAACGTCGGCTCCTCAAGGAGGACGAGGGCGTCCAGCGGGTCGTTGTCCAGCCCGAGGGTGTCCTCGATGAAGCCGTAGTCGGCGGGATAACGCGTGGAGGTGAACAGCATCCGGTCCAGCCGCATCCGGCCGGTCGCGTGGTCGACCTCGTACTTGTTGCGGTTGCCCTTGGGGATCTCGATCAGAACGTCGAACTCCACGGTGCCTCCTGCGCAGGCGGATCGGCGCGACCGGTAGGTGCGCGACCGCTGGATAGTCTCCCGTACGCCGTGGAGGGCGACGAATCGAGGTACGGGTGGGGACCGCCGTGGGACAGGCGCCGTCCCGCCGCCCGCCCGCCCGCTGGCTGGTCGCGGTGCTCCTGTCCACCGCGCTGCTGGGCTGTGACGCCGATCCGGTGGTTGCGCCTGCGCCCCGGCTGGACCCTCGACCGGTCTCCGCGCCAGCGGTCCTGGCGCCGGCCACGGCAGACCCCGCGGAGGTCGGCCAGGGCGAGAACTCGCTGCGAACGAGAGCACTCCAGCGCCTGCTCAGCTCAGGGCCGCTGGGGACATCGCCGGGCGCGCTCGTGGTCGATGCGACGACGGGGCGGGTGCTGCTCGACCGCGAGGGTGCGGTGCCGCGGACACCGGCCTCCGTGCTCAAGCTGGCCACCGGCGCCGCCGCGCTGACCACCCTCGACCCGGGCTCGCGGCTGCGGACGAGGGCGGTCACCGGCACCGAGGACAACGAGGTCATCCTGGTAGGAGCGGGGGACACGACGCTGACCCGGGCGCCCAACCCACGGGCATACCCGCGGCGGGCGAGCCTGCGCGAGCTCGCCGACGCCACGACTGCAGCCCTAAGGGCCCGAGGCCGGACCTCGGTCACATTGAGGGTCGACGACAGCCTCTTCGCCGGGCCAGCCGTGTCACCGAACTGGCCACCGACCTACGTGACGTCCGGCGTGGTGTCCCCGGTCAGCGCGCTGTGTCTGGACGGCGGCCGGGTCGCCCCACGGTCGGACGCGCGGGCGGCTGACCCGGCGCTGGCGGCCGGTCGGTCCTTCGCCGATCTGCTCACCAGACGTGGGGTGTCCGTGACCGGCGAGGTAGGCCGGTCCATCGCGCCGGTCGACGCCGAGGACCTCGCCGCCGTGGAGTCCCCCACTGTGACCGAGCTGGTCGAGCTGATGCTGGGCAGCAGCGACAACGAGCTCGCCGAGTCGCTGCTGAGACTCGTAGCTGCGGCGGGTGGCCGGCCGGCGACCTTCAGCGATGGAACCGCAGTGGTCGAGGGCGTCCTGGCCGAACTGGGGGTGCCCATTGACGGGCTCGTACTGCTGGACGGCAGCGGCCTGGCCCGGGGGTCGGCGGTCGCGCCGGCGACCCTGGCCGCGCTGCTCGTCCTCGCCGCGGGGGACAGGTTACCCCCCGCGCTCGACCACCTGATCACGGGGCTGCCGGTCGCCGGGTTCAGCGGCACGCTGTCCGCGCGGTACCGGGCGGGGCGACCACGGACCGCCGCTGGTCTGGTCCGCGCCAAGACCGGGACGCTGAACGGCGTGAGCACCCTGGCCGGGATCACCGCAACCGGGACCGATCCGGTCGTCTTCGTCGTGATGGCCGACCGGGTGCCCGGGGACACGCTGGCCGCCCAGGCCGTCCTCGACCGGTTCGCCGCAACCCTGGCAGGACCATCGACCTGAGCGGGCGCCGACCGGGCGGCCCCACGTACATCTGCTCCGGTGGCGGTTGGAGAGGTAACGGGAGGGGAACCATTGGCCACGAAGAGGGAGGTACCACCATGTCGATGTTGCTCTGGATCCTCGCCGTACTGATCGGCATCTGGGGAGTCGTCACACTCATTCGTGGTCAGGTGCTGCTGGGCATCATCCTGATCGTCGTGGCGTTCCTGGTCGGCCCCGGCGGCGTCAGCATCTTCACCTGATCCCTGCCGGCAGACCGTTTCAGCGCAGTTCTTCTCCCTGCTCACCGCTTCGCGACGACGGCCGGGCAGCCCGTACGGGTTGCCCGGCCGTTCGTCGCGTCCAGAGCATGCTGACGAGGCAACGTACGGTGAACCAATGAGATCGTCGATGGTCGACTGGGACGTCGCGGTGGCGACCGGATCCCGGCTCGTCAAATCCGGCCCGCAGATCGACCCCGCCGAAGCGCGACAGGCGGTGGCGGACCTGCGGACGTACGCCGGGCAGGCGCACCGCCACGTCGCGGACTTCAGCGGCCTGGTCGCGCCCACCGAGGGGTCCTCGGTGGCGGTCATCGACCGGCCGGGCTGGATCAAGGCCAACGCGGCGGGGTTCCGCACCGTGCTCGAGCCGCTGATCGAGAAGCTGCAGGAGCGCCGGACCTCCAGCTCGCCCGTCGGTGACGCCATCGGCTCGAAGGTCACCGGTGCCCAAACCGGCACCCTGCTGGCCTTCCTGGCCTCCAAGGTGCTCGGCCAGTACGAACTCTTCCCGCCCTACGGGGAGGAGCCCAGCGAGCGCCCCGGGCGGTTGCTGCTCGTCGCACCGAACATCGTCTCCGCGGAGCGCGAGATGGGCGTGGACTCTCGGGACTTCCGGCTCTGGGTCTGCCTGCACGAGGAGACCCACCGGGTGCAGTTCGGTGCGGTGCCGTGGCTGCGCGACCACATGATGGGCGAGATCCGCGACTTCGTGGCGGCGACCGACGTGGACCCGGCCGCCCTGGCCGAGCGGCTGCGCGCGGCGGCGGCGGTGGCCTACTCCGCGATCCGGGACGGCTTCGACCCCGACTCGACCGACACCGGCGGCTCCCTGGTGGAGGCGGTGCAGACCCCGGCGCAGCGCGAGATCCTCGACCGGATCACGGCGTTGATGTCGCTGCTCGAGGGGCACGCCGACTACGTCATGGACGGCGTCGGACCCTCGGTCATCCCGTCGGTGGTGAAGATCCGGGCCAAGTTCCAGGCCCGGCGCAAGGAGGCCAACCGCGTCGAGCAG
>JACCUZ010000446.1 GCA_013698395.1 Sporichthyaceae bacterium | reverse complement strand
CCCACCCCTCGTCCCACGCCCGATCGATGATGCTGACCTCGACCTGCTTGATGGTCACGGCCTCGCTGTTGATGGCGAGCACGCACGAGCCTTCGCAGGGCGCGGGGCAGAGCCGGCCGGTGAACTCCGGGAAGTTGTTCGTGGCGTGCAGCCGCTCGATCGCGGGTCGCCACTCGTCGCGCCAGACCAGGTCGTTCCACTCCGGGATGAGGTTCCCGAGCGGGCAGCCGTCGTGGCAGAACGGGATGCCGCAGTCCATGCAGCGACCGGCCTGCCGGTTAAGCTCGGTGGCGTCCTGCTGCTCGTAGACCTCGCGCCAGTCCAGGATGCGTACGTCGACCGGGCGCCGGGCCGGCAGCTCCCGAGAAGGGGTGGTCAGGAAGCCTCGGGGGTCAGCCACGGGACGCCTCCATAACCGCGTTGAGGGTCTCGGGGCTGTCCTCGTCGAAGCCGGCCTCCAGTGCCGCTGCCCTGGCCAGCAGGACCGTGCGGTAGTCGCGCGGCATCACCTTGGTCAGGCGCGCCGCCGCCGCGTCCCAGTCGGCGAGCAAGCCCGCGCCGACGGCCGACCCGGTGATCTCGACGTGGGTCTGCACGATGTGGCGCACCAGGTCGACATCCTCCTCATCGAGGCCTTCGAGGTCGACCATGTCGGCGTTGACGCGGGCCCGGTGCAGGTCGAGGACGTACGCCGTGCCGCCGGACATGCCGGCCGCGAAGTTGCGCCCGATAGGGCCGAGCACCACGACCTGTCCCCCGGTCATGTACTCGCAGCCGTGGTCACCGACGCCCTCGACGACGGCGGTCGCTCCCGAGTTGCGCACGGCGAAGCGTTCGCCGACCAGGCCGCGCACGAACGCGTCGCCGCCGGTCGCCCCGTAGAGCGCGACGTTGCCGGCGATGACGTTGCGCTCAGCGACCAGCGACGCGCCCGGGGCGGGACGGATGACCAGCCGGCCGCCGGAAAGCCCCTTGCCCAGGTAGTCGTTGGCGTCACCGAGCAGGCGCAGCGTGATGCCACGCGGCAGGAAGGCGCCGAAGGACTGCCCCGCGGACCCGGTCAGCGTGATGTCGATTGTGCCGTCGGCCAGGCCCTGGCCGCCGTAGCGCCGGGTCACCTCCGCCCCCAGCATGGTGCCCACGGTCCGGTTGACGTTGCGCACGGCCACGTCGAAGCGGACCGGTCGGGCGTGCTCGAGCGCGTCCGCGGACCTGGTGATGAGCTCGTTGTCCAGCGCCTTCTCCAGGCCGTGGTCCTGGGCGGTGACGCACCGGCGCGCCGCACCGTCGGGCAGGTCGGGCTGGTGCAGGATCGGCGCGAGGTCCAGACCTGAGGCCTTCCAGTGCTCGATGGCTCGCCGGGTGTCAAGGGCCTCCGAGTGCCCGATCGCCTCCGCCAGGCTCCGGAAACCCAGCGCCGCGAGGTGCTCGCGGACCTCCTCGGCGATGTAGGTGAAGAACGTCTCGACGAACTCCGGCTTGCCGTTGAACTTTGCGCGCAGCTCGGGGTTCTGGGTGGCGACCCCGACCGGGCAGGTGTCGAGGTGGCAGACCCGCAACATGATGCAGCCGCTGACGACCAACGGCGCGGTCGCGAAGCCGTACTCCTCGGCGCCGAGCAGGGCCGCGATGACCACGTCGCGACCGGTCTTGAGCTGGCCATCGGTCTGCACGACGATCCGGTCGCGCAGCCCGTTGAGCAGCAACGTCTGCTGCGTCTCCGCCAGGCCCAGCTCCCACGGTGTGCCGGCGTGCTTGAGGCTGGTCAGCGGCGAGGCCCCCGTACCTCCGTCGTGGCCGGAGATGAGCACCACGTCCGCGTGCGCCTTGCTGACCCCCGCCGCGACGGTGCCGACCCCCACCTCGGCGACCAGCTTGACGTGGACCCGCGCGCGGTTGTTGGCGTTCTTGAGGTCGTGGATGAGCTGGGCGAGGTCCTCGATCGAGTAGATGTCGTGGTGCGGCGGGGGGGAGATGAGACCGACACCGGGCGTCGAATGGCGGGTGCGCGCGATCCACGGGTAGACCTTGTGGCCGGGCAGCTGGCCGCCCTCCCCGGGCTTGGCGCCCTGGGCCATCTTGATCTGCAGGTCGTCGGCGTTGACGAGGTACTCGCTGGTCACCCCGAACCGACCGCTCGCGACCTGCTTGACCGCGCTGCGCCGCTCGTCGTAGAGCCGCTCGCTGTCCTCCCCGCCCTCACCGGTGTTGGACTTGCCACCGAGGCGGTTCATAGCGATCGCCAGCGTCTCGTGCGCCTCCTTGGAGATCGACCCGTAGGACATGGCTCCGGTGGAGAACCGGGTGACGATGGTCTCAACCGGCTCCACCTCGTCGAGGGGCACCGCGGGTCGCTCGCCCGGCCGGAAGTCGAACAGCCCGCGCAGGGTCATCAGGCGCTCGGACTGCTCGTCGACGGCCTGCGTGTACTGCTTGAACACGTCGTACCGTCGGGCCCGCGTCGCGTGCTGGAGCCGGAACACCGTCTCGGGGTTGAACAGGTGCAGCTCACCTTCCCGGCGCCACTGGTACTCCCCGCCGACCTCGAGGGTGCGGTGTGCGGGTCGCATGCCGGAGCGCGGGTACGCGACCCCGTGCCGGCTCGCCACCTCGGCGGCGATGACGTCCAGCCCGACACCACCGAGCCGGGACGACGTACCGGTGAAGTAGCGGTCGACCATCGCCTGGTCGAGGCCGAGAGCCTCGAAGACCTGCGCCCCGTGGTAGGACGCGACGGTCGAGATGCCCATCTTCGACATGACCTTCAGAACGCCCTTGCCGAGCGCCTTGATGAGGTTGTGCACGGCCTGCTGCGGCTCGACCCCCGCGATCAGCCCGTTGCGGGCCAGGTTCTCCACGGTCTCCATCGCGAGGTAGGGGTTGACGGCGCTGGCGCCGTACCCGATCAGCAGCGCGACGTGATGCACCTCGCGGACGTCACCGGCCTCGACCACCAGGCCCACCTGGGTGCGCGTCCCCTCGCGGATCAGGTGGTGGTGCACGGCGCTGGTGAGCAGCAGCGACGGGATCGGCGCGAGGCCCGGGTCGGAGTCGCGGTCGGAGAGCACGACAAACCGTGCGCCGGCGGCGACGGCCGTGGTGACCTCCTCGAAGATCTCCTCCAGCCGGGCCTGCAGGGCCTCGCCGCCGCCGGCGACCGGGAACAGCCCGCTCACCTTGGTCGCCGCGAACCCGGGCAGGTCGCCGTCCCGGTTGATGTGCTCGATCTTGGCGAGCTGGTCGTTGTCGATGACCGGGAAGTCCAGGGCCACCTGCCGGCAGTGCCCCGCCGTCGCCTCGAGCAGGTTGTGGTCGGGGCCGATCGCCGTGCCGAGGGAGGTCACCAGCTCCTCGCGGATGGCGTCCAGCGGCGGGTTGGTGACCTGGGCGAAGAGCTGGCTGAAGTAGTCGAAGAGCAGCCGGGACCGCTGCGACAGGACGGCGACCGGGGTGTCGGTGCCCATCGAGCCGATCGGCTCTGCGCCGGACCGGGCCATCGGCGTGAGCAGGACCCGCAGCTCCTCCTCGGTGTAGCCGAACGTCTGCTGCCGGCGGGTGACGCTGGCGTGGGTGTGCACCACGTGCTCGCGTTCGGGCAGGTCGTCGAGGTGGATCTGTCCGGCGTGCAGCCACTCGTCGTACGGCGCGGCACCGGCCAGCTCAGCCTTGATCTCCGCGTCGTCCACGATGCGGCCGCGGTCGGTGTCGACGAGGAACATCCGGCCCGGCTGCAGCCGGCCCTTGCGCACCACCGTCGACGGGTCGAGCTCGAGCACGCCCACCTCGCTCGCGAGGACGACCAGCCCGTCCTGGGTCACCCAGTAGCGACCCGGGCGCAGGCCGTTGCGGTCGAGCACGGCGCCGATGAGGCTGCCGTCGGTGAAGGTGATGCAGGCCGGGCCGTCCCACGGCTCCATCAGCGCCGCGTGGAACTCGTAGAAGGCCCGCCGGCCCGGGTCCATCTCCTCGTGGTTCTCCCA
>JACCUZ010000419.1 GCA_013698395.1 Sporichthyaceae bacterium | reverse complement strand
GACCCACGCGCCTCCGGGGAGTTCCTCTCCGCCGCGGTTGTCGCGGGCCTGGCCAGCGCCGGTGTCGACGTCGTCGATGTCGGGGTGATGCCGACGCCAGGAGTCGCCTTCCTTACGGCGGACCTCGGCGCAGACCTCGGTGCCGTCATCTCCGCCAGCCACAACGCGATGCCCGACAACGGGTTGAAGTTCCTGGCGCGTGGCGGGCACAAGCTCGAGGACGAGCTGGAGGACGCGATCGAGAAGCGCTTGCGCGAGGAGTGGGAGCGACCCACCGGCGCCGCCGTCGGCCGGGTGCGGTCCGACAGCTCCCTCGCGCGGCGCTACTCCGACCATCTGCTCTCCACCCTGCCCAACCGCCTCGACGGACTCAACGTGGTCGTCGACGCAGCCCACGGGGCGGGCCACGCCCTTGCCCGACAGACTCTGCACTCGGCGGGTGCGCAGGTCGTGTCCATCGGGGACGCCCCGGACGGGTTGAACATCAACGACGGCTACGGCTCCACCCACCTCGACCGGCTCCGCCAGGCCGTCTTGCACCACCGCGCCGACGCGGGCGTCGCCCTCGACGGTGATGCGGATCGGTGCCTCGCGGTGGACGCCCAGGGCGAGATCGTGGACGGTGACCAGATCCTGGCGATCCTCGCCCTCGCGATGCGCGAGGCAGGGGGGCTCCGCCACGACACAGCCGTCGTCACCGTCATGACGAACCTCGGCTTCCGCCACGCCATGGAGCGCGAGCAGATCCGGGTCGTTGAGACAGCCGTCGGTGACCGCTACGTGCTCGAGGCGATGAAGGCGGGCGGGTTCTCCCTCGGCGGCGAGCAGTCCGGTCACGTGATTCTGCTCGACCACGCCACGACTGGGGACGGGACGCTCACCGCGCTGCACCTGCTCGCTCGCGTCGCGGCGACGGGCTCGTCCCTGGCGTCGCTGGCCTCGGTGATGCGCCGACTGCCGCAGGTCCTGGTCAACGTCAGGGACGTCGACCGGGCGGGCGTCGACACGTGCGACCCGGTGCAGGAGGCCGTACGCCAGGCAGAGCTCGAGCTCGGCAGCACCGGTCGCGTCCTGCTGCGGCCCTCTGGCACCGAGCCCGTGGTGCGCGTGATGGTGGAGGCGGCCGACGCCGACCAGGCCGAGCGCGTGGCCGGTGAGCTGGCCGACGTCGTGCGCACCGAGCTCGCGCTGAGCTGAGACAACTCCCCGCCCGGGCACGGGCCGATAGCCTGTCCGGCATGTGCGGCATCGTGGGCTACGTCGGCGGCCAGTCTGCGCTGGACGTCGTCGTCGAGGGGCTGCGCCGGCTGGAGTACCGCGGCTACGACTCGGCAGGAGTCGCCCTGCTCGCCGACGGCAAGCTGGCCACCGACAAGAAGGCCGGGAAGCTGGCCAACCTGGAAAGCTCGCTCGCCGAGTCGCCGCTCCCGGCGGCAACGACAGGTATCGGGCACACCCGGTGGGCGACGCATGGTGGGCCGACCGACCGCAACGCACATCCCCACCTCGACTGCACCGGCTCGGTCGCAGTGATCCACAACGGCATCATCGAGAACTTCGCCTTGCTGCGTGCCGAGCTCGAGGGTCGTGGCCACCAGATGTCCTCCGACACCGACACCGAGGTGGTCGCGCACCTCTTGGAGGAGGAGACCCGGGGAAATGGCGAGGCCGTTGACCTCGCCGACGCGATGCGGCGGGTCTGCCGCCGGCTCGAGGGGTCCTTCACCCTCGTCGCGACCCATGTCGACGCCCCGGAGCTCGTGGTCGGCGCGCGCCGCAACTCGCCCCTGGTGGCCGGGCGCGGCAACGGGGAGAACTTCCTTGCCTCCGACGTCGCCGCCTTCATCACACACACCCGCGAGGCCGTCGAGCTCGGTCAGGACCAGGTCGTCGAGGTGACCGCGAAGTCGATCACGGTCACCGACTTCGACGGGAACCCCGGCGAGTCCCGCGAGTACCACGTCGAATGGGACCTGTCGGCAGCCGAGAAGGGCGGCTACGACTACTTCATGCTCAAGGAGATCGACGAGCAGCCGCAAGCAGTCGCCGACACGATGCTGGGTCGCCTTGGTGCTGACGGTCGACTGCACCTGGACGAGATGCGGCTCTCCGACGACGACCTCCGCGCGGTGGACAAGATCATCGTCATCGCGTGCGGAACGGCGTTCCATGCCGGCCTGGTCGCGAAGTACGCGATCGAACACTGGACGCGGATCCCCTGCGAGGTCGAGCTCGCGTCGGAGTTCCGCTACCGCGACCCAGTGCTTACCCGGTCGACGTTGATCGTCGCGATCTCCCAGTCCGGCGAGACGATGGACACACTGATGGCGCTGCGGCACGCCCGCGAGCAGCAGGCACGGGTGCTGGCCATCTGCAACACCAACGGTTCGACGATCCCGCGCGAGTCCGATGCCGTCCTGTACACCCACGCGGGCCCTGAGGTCGCTGTCGCCTCGACGAAGGGCTACCTGACCCAGATCGTCGCCTGCTTCCTCGTCGGTCTCTATCTCGCCCAGGTGCGTGGCACGAAGTTCGGAGACGAGATCCGAGCTGTGGTCGACGACCTTCGCGGGATGCCCGCGAAGATCTCCGACGTCCTTGCCTCGATGGACCCCGTTCGCGCGCTGGGCCGCGAGCTGCGGGACGCGACGTCCGTGCTGTTCCTGGGCCGCCACGTCGGATATCCCACGGCGCTCGAGGGCGCGCTCAAGCTCAAGGAGCTGGCCTACATGCACGCCGAGGGTTTCGCGGCGGGCGAGCTCAAGCACGGCCCGATCGCCCTGATCGAGGACGGCGTTCCGGTGATCGCCGTGGTCCCGTCGCCGCGGGGGCGCGGCGTTCTTCACGACAAGGTCGTGTCCAACCTGCAGGAGGTGCGCGCCCGGGGCGCCCGCACCATCGTGATCGCCGAGGAGGGGGACACGGCGGTCGAGCCGTACGCCGACACGGTCATCCGGATCCCCCAGTCACCCACCCTGCTGCAGCCGTTGCTCTCGACTGTGCCGCTGCAAGTCTTTGCCTGCGAGATGGCGGACGCCCGGGGTCACGATGTCGACCAGCCCCGCAACCTGGCCAAGTCCGTCACGGTCGAGTGAACGGTCTAGTGTGACAAGGTCGACTCTCTCGGGGACCAAGGAGACACAGTCGCATGACTGAACTCGACCGCAGAAGCTTCCTCAAGACTGGTGCCGCCGTGACCGGCGGTGCCGTCGTCGCCGGCGGACCGTTCGCCGGTTTCCTCGCTGCCCCTGCTGTCGCCGGAGTAGGACGGGACAGGCAGAACGCCCTTCGCCCGGTCCAGGACCTCCGCGATGGTGTCGAGCGCCTGCAGCTACCGGAAGGTTTCTCGTACCGCTCGTTCCAGCCGAGCAGCAGGAGCAGGCCGATCGTGCTCGACGACGGGGCGAAGCTGCCGGGCAGACACGACGGGATGGCCGCCTTCAGCGGGCGATCGGCGCACACCGTCACGTTGGTGCGCAACCACGAGGAGAACGGCTCCGCGACGAACGGTGCTGCCGTGGGGTCGGGCACCCCCGTATACGACACAGCGGCACTCGGTGGCACCTCGACGGTCCACGTCACCTATGAGGGCGAGGTGCTCGACTCGTTCATGTCGCTTGCCGGAACGCAGATGAACTGCTCCGGCGGACGGATGCCGTGGGACTCGTGGATCACGTGCGAGGAGACTGTCAACGGCTATGACGTCGGCGACGACTTCACGCGGGTGCCGCCACCGGTCAACGGTGTCCCTCAGCCCGACCCCGGCCCACTGACGTACCGGACCAATGCTCGGCTCACCAGGACGCACGGGCACATCTTCGAGGTCCCCGCGGCCGGGCCTGCCACGGGCCGACCGATCAGGTCAGCCGGGCGCTTCGCCCATGAGGCGGTCGCGTTCGACCCGCGTGGCGGAGCGCTGTACCTCACCGAGGACAACTTCGCCTTCCCGTCCGGCTTCTACCGTTACGACCCCCCCGCCGACCCGATGGCGGTGGGCGAGCTGCGCGACGGCGGGACGCTGTGGATGCTCAAGGTGAAGGGAGTCGACCGGGCGGACCTGGCGAGGTCACAGCCCAACGGCACCGTGTACGACGTGGAGTGGGTGCAGATCTCCCAGCCCGACGTGGACTACGGCGCACCGCTGAACGGTGTGCCACTCGCCACCAACGACCAGGCGATCGTGCACGTGAGCCAGCAGGGGCGCAATCAAGGAGCGGCCGGGTTCTCCCGGCTCGAGGGCGCGGTCTACGACCACGGCTGGGTGTTCTGGACGTCGACGCAGGGCGGCGGCGCCCCCGAGACCGGCGCCTCGGACAGCGCTCGTGGCTGGGGGAACGGTCACGGCCAGGTCTGGGGACTGGACATCAAGGCGCAGCAGCTGCACATGCTCTACGAGTCACCGGGACCCGAGGTCCTCGACTTCCCGGACAACGTGACCACGAGTGCCCGCGGGACCCTGATCCTTTGTGAGGACGGCAGCAACTTCAACTACATCCGCGGCCTCACCCGCAAGGGCCATCTGTTCGACATCGCGAAGAACAACCTGCCCCCGCAGCCGCCTCCGCCGGCGCCTTCGGTTCCCGACCAGAACGACGAGTTCGCCGGCTCTACGTTCAGCCCGGGCGGTCGGACGCTATTCGTCAACATCCAGGACAGCCTCGGGATGTCGTTCGCGATCTGGGGTCCGTGGGGCCGGATCGACGTCTAACGGGGCTTCGCCCCAGCCCGACGAGCGGTGTGGTTGGGGTGGGCGAGCTTGTGATGACGGTAGCCCGCAGCGTCGCTGATGTCTTGGCTGAGCACGTCACGTTCGAGGTGGAGTGCATCGACCGGATGTATCTGAACGTCTACCAGCCGCGGCTGCAGCACGCGGCGGGGGTGGCGTGGTTCTTCCGCGGGCATCGGGGTCACCCGTTCGCGTCCTCGGCGTTGATGGACCCGATCAGCAAGAGGTTCGTGGCCGGGTTGCACCGGTTCTGCCGCGACCAGGGCGTGCCGATGGTCGACTTCGTGCGGGGTCAACGCAAGGACGACCTCGCCCGTGACTATCTCGCGACGTTCGAGGCGGCTGGGCGCACGGAGGGGGTGCTGTTCGTCGGGCGGACGCAGGAGAAGACGGTCGTGTTCCCGCACCGAGAAGCGCCGCAACCCGCTCACCGGGGCGACCTATCCGTGGATCGTGACGTGCGCTCGACCGGGGTGGTCAACCAGTTCTACTGCTACTGCGGTGGACGCCGACTTCGGCCCGTTCTTCCTGAAGTTCTGCTCCTACTTCCCCTACAACGCCAAGCTGTGCCTCAACGGCCACGAGTGGGCCAAGCGGCAGGCCGCCAAGGCCGGGATCGGCTTCACCGCGTTGGACAACGGCTTCGCCGCCGTGGAGGACCCGGTGGCGCTGCAGGGGATCTGCGACCGGCTCTCCCCGACCAAGATCGACCGCTGGCGCGCAAGTGGCTGGCGATCCTGCCCCACCCGTTCACCCGCGCGGACCGGGCCGGCGGATACCGCTATGACCTCTCGGTGCTGCAGGCCGAGCTGTCCCTGACCCAGATGCTGGACCGGCCCGTCAGCGGGCGGATCTTCTTCGAGGAGGTGATCCGGGAGAACCTCGACCTGGGCCGCCCCGACCACGTCGGGCTCATCTTCGACCGGCGCGTCGTGCTGCGCGGCCGGTTCCGCACACCCGGCCGGTTCCGGACCCGGGTGCTCACCGACGGGGTGACCCCGAGCCTGCACCTGGACTACAAGCACTCCAAGATCAAGCAGTACCACAAGCAAGGGCGCGCGCTGCGCACCGAGACGACCATCAACGACACCGGCGACTTCGCCATCGGGCGCCGGTTGTGCAACCTGCCCGCGCTGCGGGAGGTCGGCCTGCAGGCCAACCGGCGTCTGCTCGACGTCGAACGTCTCACTCACGACCCCACCACCGGCACCGAGTCGATCGCCGCCCTCGTCCCCCCCGCCGTCGTGGGCACCCAGCGCGCGTCCGCCCTGCCGTTTGGCACCACCCGCACCCAGGCCCTGCTCGCCGCCCTGGTGATCTTCCGGCTTCTCCCCGACGGGTTCCGTAACCGTGACCTGCGCGACCACCTCGCGCCGCTGCTGGGCCTGGACCCGGCACTGATGACCCCCGGACGGATGAGCTACGAACTGCGCCGGCTACGCCTGCACGGACTGATCGAACGGATCCCCGACACCCACCGCTACCGGGTCACCGACCACGGCATGGCCACCGCGGTGTTCCTCACCCGCCTCCACCACCGGCTGATCCGCACCAGCCTGTCCGAGCTGGAAGCCCCCCACCCCGGCCGCGCCGGACCGCTACGCCAGGCCCTGGACAGGCTCAACACCCAGATCGACCGCCAGGCGGTCCGCTCACGCCTGGCGGCCTGAGCGCTAGAGAACCTGAGCCGCCCCACACGATCCGAACGAACTTGACTCACCAGCAACAACATGGACGGCTTAAGCCTCTAGCGCCGGGTCGCCCTGACCGGGCAGGCGTGCCACGCTGGGGCCGTGATCATCGGCGTGGGCATCGACGTGGTTGACGTCGGCCGGTTCGTCGAGACCCTGACCCGGACCCCGAGGCTGACCCAGCGGCTGTTCACCGACGCCGAGCAACGCCTCCCGCCGGCATCGCTCGCCGCGCGTTTCGCGGCCAAGGAGGCGGTGGCCAAGGCGCTGGGCGCACCGGTCGGCTTGCGCTGGCGGGACGCGGAGGTCCACCGCGGCGACGACGGACGACCTCACCTGTCCCTGCACGGGACCGTTCAGACCCGCGCCGACGACCTCGGCGTCCGGCGTACCCATGTGTCGCTGAGCCACGACGCCGGCATCGCCTCGGCGGTCGTCGTCCTGGAGGACTGATGCGCTCGGCGTACGACGTCCACCAGGTTCGCGCAGCCGAGCAGCTCCTGCTCGACCGGCTACCTGCCGGCGCTCTGATGGAGCGCGCCGCAGCCGGTCTCGCGGCGACGAGTGCGCAGCTGCTCGGACGGGTCTACGGCTCTCGCGTCCTGCTCCTGGTCGGCAGCGGCAACAACGGTGGGGACGCGCTGTTCGCCGGGGCGCTCCTGGCGCGACGCGGCGCGGTGGTGCACGCCCTGCTGCTCGCAGACCGCGCGCACGGCGGCGGTCTTGCCGCGTTTCGACGCTCCGGTGGCCGCGTCGTCGAGCGGGCTCCGGCTGCTGTGGAGCTGGTCGTCGACGGGATCCTCGGCATCGGTGGCCGCGGGGGTCTCGGCGACCGGGCAACGACGGCGCTTCAAGAGATCCCAGACGAGGCATGGACAGTCGCCGTCGACCTGCCCAGCGGCGTTGACGCGTCGACCGGTGAGGTCGACGGTGTCGCGGTCACCGCCGACGTGACCGTGACGTTTGGTGCGCTCAAGCCAGGCCTGCTCGTCGATCCAGGGGCCGGGCACGCCGGCGTCGTCGAGCTCGTCGACATCGGCCTGGACCTGCCGACGGCGACCACGCAGGTCCTGCTCGCTTCCGACGTCGCGGCCATGCTTCCACGAGCGGCCAGGGAGTCGGACAAGTACCGCCGCGGCGTCGTCGGAGTGGCCGCCGGCTCGCAGCAGTACACCGGTGCCGCGGTCCTGTGCACCGGCGGTGCCCTGCAGGGCGGGGCCGGCATGGTCCGGTACGTCGGCGACGAGGCTCCGGCCGCCCTGGTCCGCCAGCGCTGGCCGGAGGTGGTCGTCGGGGAGGGTCGGGTCCAGGCGTGGGCGGTCGGGTCAGGGGGCGGTGAGGATGCGGCTGACCGGCTCCGGCGGGCGTTGGCTGACGGCGTGCCGGTGGTGCTCGACGCGGACGCTCTCCCGGCGTACGCCGAGCAGTCGAGGCCGGACGTGCCGGTGTTGCTGACCCCCCACGCGGGGGAGCTGGCCCGCCTCCTCGGCGCGGACCGGGCCGACGTGGAGGCTCGTCGCCTGCACCACGCGACCCACGCATCGCGTGCCCTCGGTGCCGTGGTCCTGCTCAAGGGCTCGACGACCGTCCTCAGCCATCCGGATGGTCGGGTCAGGGTGAACCCGACAGGGACGCCGGCGCTGGCGACGGCCGGCTCGGGTGACGTGCTGGCGGGGCTGTGCGGCGC
>JACCUZ010000410.1 GCA_013698395.1 Sporichthyaceae bacterium | reverse complement strand
GAGCAGTTGCGCACGCCAAGCCTGTGTGGGAAGTGGACCGTGCACGATGTCGCGGCGCACTTGTTGATGCCGCTTGTCACGCCGATGAGCACGTTCATGGAGGCGATGGTCACGAGCTTCTTCAACTCCGACAAGGCGAATGTGAAGCTGACGAAGGCCGTGAGTGTCCGATCTGCGCCAGATATTGCCTCGGCGATGCGGGAGCGGGCCGACCATCCCTTCAAGCCGCCGGGCTCCGGATATGAGGCGCCTTTGACCGATGCAGTGGTGCACCAGCAGGACATCCGCCGCCCGCTTAACCGTCGCACCGATATTGACCAGGAGCGGCTGGAGGTCTGCCTGTCCTACGTGGCGAGCGGGAAGGCGAAGGCGGTCGCCGCAAGCAGCCGCGTCTCCGGTCTCCAATTCCAGGCCACGGACCTCGACTGGACCGCGGGTGACGGGGCGTTGATCCGCGGTCCAGGGGAGGCGCTCCTGCTCGCGATGGCGGGCCGCCGGGTGGCATTTGACGATCTCGACGGCCCGGGCGTCGCCGTGCTGCGGGAGCGGATCGACGGCTAGCGCCGGACGCGTGTACCCCGGCGTTCGGCATCCACAGGTCCGATCTCAGGAGCCACATGTTCGAGCCTGTTCGAGTGGCCCTCATCGGCTGCGGCCGAATCGCTCAGGTGGCCCATCTGCCGGCCCTGGAGAAGGCCGCCGGCGTCGAGTTGGTCGCGGTATGCGACCTCAGCGCGGAAGTCGCCCGGTCCGTGGCAGGCCGTTACGGCGTGGCGGCCGCCTACACCGACCCCTCCGCGGTCTGGGTCGACGACAGGATCGAGGCTGTGCTGGTCACCGCACCCGACCGCGTCCACCACGCGCTGACCTCGCAGGCTCTGCAGGCGGGCAAGCATGTGCTCGTCGAGAAGCCGATGACCTCGACAGTCGGCGAAGCCGAGGAGCTGGTGCAGTTCGTCGACCGCACCGGACTCGTGCTGCAGGTCGGTGCCATGAAGCGCCACGACCAGGGCCTGCAGTACGCCGCGAAGTTCGTCGCCGAGCGCCTCGGCGAGACCCGGTCGTTCAACGCCTGGTACCGCATCGGGGACCTGCGCCCCGGCATCGAGGCCACCCTGTTCCCGCCCGTGTTCGTCGAGACACAGGCTCAACAGCACGATGCCAGATTCAAGGCCGACCGGCAGAAGTACCTGCTCGCGACCCACGGCGCTCACATTTTTGACACGCTCCGCCTCCTGCTCGGCGAGGTCGCGTCGCTGGTCGCCACCCACCGCCAGGACGACCGGGACCATGTCTGGCAGACGCTGATCACCACGGCCTCAGGCGCCATCGGCACCGTCACTATCGCCGTCGACGTGCCGGGCGTCCCAACCGAAGGCATTGAGGTCTTCGGGGCGAGGGGGTGGGTGCGGGTCGACACCCACTTCCCGTTCTACCGGCGTGCCTCCACTGTTCACGCCTACACCGCCGGCTCGGTCGTCGAACCGTCGCTGACGGATGGGGACGCGTACGAGCGTCAGGTCGAGGCGTTCGCCGAGACCATCCGCGAAGGCCGGCCGCCGGTGCCCGACGTGCGCGACGGCCTCGCCGCCGTCCGGCTCATCGAGGCAACGGCAACCGCTGTCGAGACGGGCGCCGAGGTGAAGCTCTGACAGGCACCGACGACCGAGGCACCGCTCGGAGCCTGCATGCTCCGAGCGGTCTCGAGCAGCGGCTCGGCATCTTCGCCCGCACCTTCGTTCGCGACAGCCCCGAACAGGTGGCCGCGGCGGTCGGGTGTGCCGGTTACGCCCTCGCGCACTGGAACTTCGCTGCGATCGGGCTGTCGACGCTGGGCGAGGACGTCGACGACACGTGCGTCACAACTGTTCGGAACGCGTTCGACGCCGCGGGTGTGCGGATCCCCAGCGTGTCGGCCACCTACAACGTCATCCACCCCGACGTCGCGCTCCGGGCCGACCAGACCGCCGCGGCCGTCCGGCTCATCGGGCTGGTCCCGGCTCTCGGCGCCGACGTGGTCACGCTGTGCACCGGCACTCGCGACCCCGAGAACATGTGGCGCGACCACCCGGACAACGCCTTGGACGACGCCTGGACCGATCTACGGCGAACCCTGGACATCCTGCTCGAAGCAGCCCGCGACGCCGGAGCCCGCCTCGGCGTCGAACCCGAACCCGGCAACGTCGTACCGAACGTTGGCATCGCTGCCCGATTACTCGGCGAGCTGGGCGACGACGCGCCAGTCGGGATCGTCCTGGACCCGGCGAACCTGCTCTCACCCGACTTGATCCCCATGCAGGAGGCGATCATCGGCGAGGCCATCGAGCTGCTCGGCTCACGTGTGATCGGGGTCCAGGCAAAGGACGTCGTCGTCTCCGGCTACTCAGCCGCCGGGTGCGGCATGCTGGACTACCCCGCCGTCTTCACTCAGCTGGCCCGCCTCGACCCCGTCCCTGTGATCGTGCAGGACGCGGACGAGAGCGATGCTGCCCGCGTCCATGCTGACCTGCTGCGGTGGTACAGCGAGGCGAGCCTCGGGTGAGCACCCGCCCACCGGTCGCCTTCGGCATCCGAGGCTTGGGTCCGGCTCGGACGCGCTAGACGTCGGGTTGCTCGTCACGGGTTCTCTCTCCGCGCAATGCATCGACACGGCGCCGGAAGAGGGCTTGGCGCTCGGCATAGAAGGAAGCCGCGGATGTGCGAGGCGTGGCCGAAGGCTCGCCCACCGGCGCCAGCAGGCCCAGCAGCGCCTGCTCGTCCAGCAGCCCCGCGCCGCGGGCACCCAGCAGCGCGGCTCCCCGGGCAGAGGCGGCCGCGACGTCCACCGG
>JACCUZ010000343.1 GCA_013698395.1 Sporichthyaceae bacterium | reverse complement strand
GCGCCGAGCCATCCGCACCGCCGAGATCGCGCTCGAGACCGCCGACCGCATGTGGCTTCCGGTGCGCCGACACTGGCGGCTCAACGAGCGCCACTACGGCGCGCTGCAGGGCAAGGACAAGAAGCGGACCATGGAGGAGTTCGGCGAGGAGCAGTTCATGCTGTGGCGCCGGTCCTACGACACGCCGCCGCCGCCGCTCGCCGACGACGACCGCTGGTCGCAGGTCGGTGACCCGATGTACGCCGCGCTGCCCGACGAGGTGGTGCCGCGGACGGAGTGCCTGGCCGACGTGGTGGCCCGGATGCTGCCGTACTGGTACGACGCCGTGGTGCCCGACCTGCTGGCCCGACGGACGGTCCTCCTCGTGGCCCACGGCAACTCCATGCGCGCGCTTGTGAAGCATCTCGACGGCATCAGCGACCAGGACATCGCCGGGCTGAACATCCCGACGGGCATCCCGTTGGTCTACCGGCTCGACGCCGACCTGCAGCCGGTCACCAAGGGCGGGGAGTACCTCGACGCGGACGCCGCCGCGGCAGCAGCCGCCGCGGTCGCCAACCAGGGGCGCTGAAAGCCGACCGTCAGACGTGCTCGATCAGGTCGCGCGGCTGGCGGCCGGTGACGAGGAAGACCACCCGGCGGGCGATCGAGACGGCGTGGTCGGCGAAGCGCTCGTAGTAGCGGCTCACCAGCGTCACGTCGATGGCGGTCTCGATGCTGAACGGTGACGCGACGTTGAGCAGGTCGCCGAACAGCGCCCGGTGCAGGCGGTCCATCTCGTCGTCGTCCTTCTCGATCTGCAGCGCCTCCTCGACGTCGTGCGAGGCGATGACGCTGCCGGCCTTGGCGACGAGCCGCTCCGCCACCTGCCCCATCTCGACGATGGTGGCCCGCAGCGCCGCCGGGACCGCCGACTCGGGGTAGCGGCGGCGGGCGGAGCGCGCGACGTGCCGGGCCAGATCGCCCATCCGCTCCAGGTCACCGCTCATCTTCAGGGTGGTCACGATGATCCGCAGGTCGCTGGCCACGGGCTGCTGACGCGCCAGCAGGTCCATCGCCCGGGCGTCGAGCTCGTCGCGCAGCGCGTCGACCGCGTCGTCGGCGGCGATCACGCTCTCGGCCAGCGTCAGGTCGGCGTCGAGCAGGGCGGTGGACGCCCGGCTGATGGCCGAGCCCACCAGCCGGGTCATCTCGACCAGCTGGTCGGTGAGGGCGTCGAGCTCCTCGTGGTACGCGTCGCGCATGGTGCACCCTTCACGGAATCGGTGGTCTTGCCGGGCCCTCTAGGGGAGGCAAGCGCAGTGTGCCGTCCTGTCTGCCAGTCTCCCGTGAACGACCGTTGACCCGGAGGTGAACAGTCGGGGCAATCGGACCGCTCGGCCTCGGCGCGGTCAACTCGGCGACACGTTGACCCTACGCTTTCCGGTGTGGATGTGCTGCTGGCGGGGCTGGCCGGCATCGTCGGCATCCTCATCGGCGCCGCGGCGGCGATGTCCTACCGGGCCAGCCTGCGCGAGCATCTGACCCCCCCGCCGGCAAACCCGACCCCGCTGTTGCCCTCCGGTGTGGCCGACGTGCTCGCCGTCCTGCGCTCGTCCGCGGTCGTGCTGGATCGTGACGACCGGGTCGTGCGCGCGAGCCCGGCGGCCTACTCCTTCGGACTGGTGCGCAACCAGGCCCTCCTCTCCGAGGACCTGCTCGACCTGGCCCGCCGGGTCCGCCGCGACGGCGAGATCAGGGAAGCCGAGCTCGAAATGCCGCGAGGCCGGTTCGGTACGGCGACCCGATCCGTGCTCGCTCGGGTCGCCCCGCTGGGCTCGTCGCTGATCCTGCTGCTCGTCGAGGACCACACCGAGGCGCGCCGCGTCGACGAGGTGCGGCGCGACTTCGTGGCCAACGTGAGCCACGAGCTCAAGACCCCCGTCGGCGCGATGGCCCTGCTCGCGGAGGCGCTCCTGGACGCCGCCGACGACCCGGAGGCCGTACGCCGGTTCGCCGGACGGGTCCAGCACGAGTCCGACCGCCTCTCACGCCTGGTACGTGACGTGATCGAGCTCTCCCGGCTGCAGGGCCACGACCCGCTGGACTCGCCGAGCCTGGTGAGCATCGACGAGGTGGTGGCCGATGTGGTCGACCGCAGCCGGCTGACAGCGGAAGCCCGGCGCATCACCCTGGTGTGCGGCGGCGTGCGAGGCGTCAAGGTGACCGGTGACGCGCGCCAGCTGGTGACCGCCATCGGCAACCTGGTCGACAACGCGGTCCGGTACGGGCCGGAGGGCAGCCGCGTCGCTGTGGCCACCGAGCTGGTCGACGAGGGCGCGCAAGCCGTGGTCGAGATCAGCGTGACCGACGAGGGACCCGGGATCGCCGAGCCGGAACGCGATCGGATCTTCGAGCGCTTCTACCGGGTCGACTCCGCACGCTCACGCGAGACCGGAGGCACCGGGTTGGGCCTGTCCATCGTCAAGCACGTCGCCGCCGGTCACGGCGGCGAGGCCACGGTGTGGAGCGCCGAGGGGACGGGCTCCACCTTCACCGTGCGACTGCCTGCAGCGACCATGACCGAGGAGAGCACGTGACCC
Source organism: Sporichthyaceae bacterium (assembly GCA_013698395.1). Lineage (GTDB taxonomy): Bacteria > Actinomycetota > Actinomycetes > JACCUZ01 > JACCUZ01 > JACCUZ01. The sequence continues at coordinate 1,474 of JACCUZ010000343.1, read as the reverse complement.
GAATTCTTGTCGTCGAGGACGAGGAGTCCTTCCGCGACGCCTTGTCGTACATGCTGCGCAAGGAGGGGTTCGAGGTCCACCTGGCCGAGACCGGTCCGGAAGCACTCGAGGCCTTCGACCGCCACGGTGCCGACCTGGTGCTGCTCGACCTGATGCTGCCGGGGCTCTCGGGCACCGAGGTGTGCCGCGCGCTGCGGGCCCGGTCCACGGTGCCGGTCATCATGCTCACCGCGAAGGACAGTGAGGTCGACAAGGTGGTCGGGCTCGAGCTCGGGGCCGACGACTACGTCACCAAGCCCTACTCCACCCGCGAGCTGGTGGCTCGGATCCGGGCCGTGCTGCGCCGCCACGGCGAGCCCGACGAGCTGATGCCGGCCACCATCGAGGCCGGTCCCGTGCGGATGGACGTCGACCGGCACGTCGTCAGCGTCGCCGGTGAGCAGGTGGCGATGCCGCTCAAGGAGTTCGAGCTGCTCGAGATGCTGTTGCGCAACGCGGGCCGGGTGCTGACCCGTGGGCAGCTGATCGACCGGGTGTGGGGCTCGGACTACGTCGGGGACACCAAGACTCTGGACGTCCATGTGAAGAGGTTGCGCGGGAAGGTGGAGCCCGACCCGGCCGTACCCAAGCACATCGTCACGGTGCGCGGGCTGGGCTACAAGTTCGAGGTGTGACCCGACGGGTCAGGCGGGTGCTGGAGTGGCGGACGCAGGCACCGACGGCGTGATGTCGGCGTAGTCGCCGGTGGCGGGCATGACGATGGTGCGCAGCGTGACCGGCTTCGCCCGCTCGAAGGACAGGGTCAGCTCGATCGTCTCGCCGGGGGCCCGGGTCAGGCCGGTGATGGCGACGGACTCGTCGGCGTCACTGCCGAAGCGCACCGCGCCGCCGGGCGGGAGCTCGACCGGGCTGCTCAGCTCGACCGTGCCTGCGCTGGTGTCGATGGCCGTGAGGCGGTCGCTGCGCGTGCCGCGGTTGGCGACCGCCATCAGCACGACGCCCTCGCTGGCGCCCTCGCTGGCCACCACCAGCACGTTGAGCGCCCGGATGGAGCCGGAGTCCGCGTAGATGCCGTCGGCGGGTGCGTAGGGCTGTCGTGACGTCGCGTTGTCGCCCGCGGAGCAGCCGGTGAGCACCACAGCCGCGGTGATTAGCACCAACGCGACGGTCGCACGACGGGGAACCCGGGTGATCAGGCTGGTGTCCACGGCGCACAGGGTAGCGACTGTCGCCGCAGGCGAGTCGTCACGTCAGGTGGGCGCTGCGCGACACGAGCAGGACCACCGCGACGGCAGCCGTGACCACGGCCAGGGCGAAGGGCGCCCGGCCCGTCGTACGTCGTACGCCGACCGCGCCAGCGGACACCGCGGCAGCAACCGCGACGGCGAGGCCGGCCCATCCCCAAGCGGGCACCCGACCTGGGGGGCCGACCACGACCAGGCCGCTGGCGCCGACAAGCAGCCCGGCGCCGACG
>JACCUZ010000341.1 GCA_013698395.1 Sporichthyaceae bacterium | reverse complement strand
CTGCACGCGACGACCTTGCTGCTGGCCGGTGTACCTGTTCACGTGGTCGCGGCACGGCTCGGGCACGCCGACCCGGCCATCACCCTGCGGGTCTACGCGCACGTCCTGCGGGAGCAGGCGGCCGGCGTCGCGGACGTGTTCGCGCACGCGGTCGCGACGTCGTCCTGACGGTCCTTGACCAGTGTTCCCCCAGCGCTGGTGTTAGCAAGGGTGTTAGCAAGAGCCTCCCCCGGAAGACGTCGGGACAAGCGATCAAGGTGCTGACCTGCGGAAATACAAGAGCCGGCGAGGGGAATCGAACCCCTAACCTCCCGATTACAAGTCGGGTGCGCTGCCAGTTGCGCCACGCCGGCAAGGCGTTCTGCAAGCGTAGAGGTACCAGACGGGTCAGTCGTTGTTGAGCGCTGCCCGCAGCTCGGGCGCCGTGGGTGGATCGGCGCCGAGCCGGGAGCAGGTGATCGCCGACGCCGTCACAGCCTCCCGAAGAAGTTCGCGCACGTCATCGGTCGCAAGAGCCCCGATCGCATCCCTGCGGCCAGCCCCGAGCAGGTCTCGCTGGTGCAGTCCCGCGATCAACGCGCTCATGAACGAGTCGCCGGCACCCACGGTGTCCACGACGTCGACGGGCGTGCCCGTGCACTCGACTGTGCCACAGGACCGACCGACAGCCAGGGCGCCTTCCCCCCCACGCGTCATGACCACCAGTGCCGGTCCGGCTTCCGCCCAGCCGGCAGCCACATCAGCTGTCGAGCGGCCGGGCGCGAGCCACTCCACGTCCTCGATGCTGGCCTTGACGACGTCCGCCACACCGAGCATCTCGTCGACGACCGCCATGACCTGCTCGGGCGAGCCCATCAGCAGCGGGCGCACATTGGGGTCAAACGTCACCGTCGCGGACGCCTTGGCCCGAGCCGCTAGGTCGCGCAACACAGCGCCGCCGGGAGGAGTGGTCACGGCGAGCGAACCGAGGTGCAGCGCCTGGACGTCCGACAACGCCGTGGCGAGCTCCCCCTCGGTCCACTGCCAGTCCGCCGTGCCGTCGACGCGAAAGTCGTAGTCGGGCGAGCCGTCGGCTCCCAGCGCCACGATGGCCAGCGACGAGGCCTCGGTCGCGTCAACCACGTGGGACAGGTCCACACCGTTGTCCGCCAGGTGGGCGCGTAACCGACGGCCTAGCACGTCACCGGACAGGCGGGCCAGCATCCGCACTGGGATGCCGAGCCGGGCCAGCCCCACCGCAACGTTGCCTGGACTGCCGCCTGGGGCTGCCCGGAACAACCCGTCCCCACCTGCGGGCACCATGTCAGTGAGCACCTCGCCGGCGACTGCGACAACTGCACCAGGCGATTCCACGCGGGGAAACCTACCGCCCTGGCTGCAGCGACGGCGGGGCCACCGTCGCTACAGGTGAAGACCTGCCGGTAGGCCGGCCCAACCTGCAGAATCGTGCGCATGACCGCAACGGAACCTGCGATCTCCGTCGTGCCCGCCAACGAGGCAAGCTGGGAAGACCTGCAGACGATCTTCGGCACACGCGGCGAAACGTCCAGGTGCCAGTGCCAGCGGTACAAGCTGCGGCCGCGGGAGGCCTTCGCCTCGTTTCCCGCCGAGGAGCGCGCTCACCGGCTGCGCCAGCAGACCGACTGCGGCCATCCCGAGTCGGGCACGACAAGCGGCCTCGTCGCGTACCTGAACACCCAGCCCGTCGGCTGGTGCGCCGTCGAGCCGCGCACCGCCTACGCGAGCTTGTTGCGCAGCTACCGCGTCCCCTGGGCGGATCGCGCGGAGGACAAGACCGACGACAGCGTCTGGGCCGTGACCTGCTTCGTCACGCGCGTGGGCTTCCGGAAGCGCGGCGTCAGCCGGGCGCTCGCGCGCGCCGCGGTGGACTTCGCCCGCGAGCGCGGCGCCCGTGCCATCGAGGGCTTTCCCATCACCACGAAGAACGTGATCCTGGAAGAGCTCCACGTCGGAACCGAAGGCGTGTTCGCCGACGCCGGCTTCACCGAGGTCAGCCGTCCCACACCGCGACGAGTCGTGATGCGGGTCGACTTCTGATGTCGGCCGCACCGGAGCTCGCCCGGCTCGTGCTGGACGAGTTGCTTCCCGACGTACGCAACCGCGCGGTCAAAGCCCTTGGTGGTGTGGAGGGCGAGGCAGTCGTCGCGCGGCTCGAGCAGCACCACCTCGACCTGATCGAGCCACTCTTCGCGCTCTATGACAAGAAGGCCGACACAACCGCGTTCGTCCGCAGGCTTCTGTACCAGGTCGTGGCAACCGCGACCGGTCGCTCGGAGCCGTTGCGAGTCCTCGACCGCAGGCGCGAGGTGGACCCGCGCTGGTTCCAGCGGGCCCGCCAGATCGGGTACGTCTGCTACGTCGACCGGTTCGGCGGCGATCTTCCGGGTGTACGCAAGCGGCTGGACTACCTTGCAGAGCTTGGCGTCACCTATCTGCATTTGATGCCGCTGCTCAAGCCACGCGAGGGTGACAACGACGGTGGCTATGCAGTCGTCGACTACAGCAGCGTCGACCCCGGGCTGGGCACGGTGGCCGACCTCGAGTCGTTGGCGGCGGACCTGCACACCCGGGGCATGGCACTGTGCATCGACCTGGTGCTCAACCACACCGCGGCCGAGCACCCATGGGCGGTGGCAGCAGCGGCCGGCGACCAGGCCTACCGCGCCTTCTATCGCATCTTTCCGGACCGCGAGATGCCCGATCGATACGAGCGGACGCTTCCTGAGGTGTTTCCCGACCGGGCACCCGGCTCGTTCACCCATGTCCCCGATGTGGGTTGGGTGTGGACCACCTTCAACTCCTTCCAGTGGGACCTCGACTGGGCCAACCCCGAGGTGTTCGCCGCCATGCTCGCGACGATCCTCGAGCTCACTGGTCGAGGCGTCGATGTTCTGCGGCTGGACGCCGCACCCTTCCTCTGGAAGCGCGAGGGGACCGACTGCCAGAACCAGCCAGAGGTGCACCTCATCCTGCAGGCGCTGCGCGCCTGCGTCGCAATCGCCGCACCCGCGGTGCTGTTCAAGGCAGAGGCGATCGTGGCACCGCAACAGCTGGTCCAGTACCTCGGGGCGCACGACAGGTTCCGCCCCGAATGCGACCTTGCCTACCACAACCAGCTCATGGTGATGCTGTGGTCGGCGCTCGCCAGCCGCGACGTCACGCTCACCCGACACGCACTCTCGCGGATGCGGCGGACACCTCCCTCGACCGCCTGGGTGACGTACCTCCGCTGCCACGACGACATCGGATGGGCGGTGGCCGACGAGGACGCCGGGGCCGTCGGGCTCGACCCCACGGCGCACCGGCACTTCTTGAGCACTTTCTTCTCCGGCGATTACGAGGGCTCGTTCGCGCGCGGGGCATTGTTCCAGCACAACCGCCGCACCGGTGACAGCCGCATCTCCGGCACAGCGGCAGCGCTGTGCGGCCTCGACTCGGCCCGCGCCACCAATGACCGGGTACAGACCGATGTCGCTCTCCGGCGCTTGTTGACGCTGTACTCAGTCGTCTACGCGTACGGCGGCATCCCGTTGCTGTACATGGGCGACGAACTGGCGCTGCCCAACGACCCGCACTGGGCCGACGATCCGGCTCACGCCGCCGACAACCGCTGGATGCACCGTCCCCCGATGGACTGGTCGGCAGCCGACCGGCGCCATGACCCCGCTACTGTCGAAGGTCGCGTCTTCGCGGGTTTCGTCCGGCTGGCGCGGGTGCGCGCCGGCTTGCTGGCCCTGCGCGCTGGAAGTCCGACAGAGCTGTTCGACCCGGGCAGTCGGTCCGTGCTCGCCCTGCGGCGGAAGCATCCGAGCAGTGGCTCGGTCGTCGCGCTGGCCAACTTCGGGGACGACGCGGTCCTGCTGCCCCGCGACTCGGCACTGCCGGGTCTGGCGCAGGACAGCAGGATGGTGCTGGGCGCGGAAGGCGGGCTGCTCTCGCCGTACGACGTGACGCTGCCCGCTTGGGGCCACGCGTGGATCGCGGAGCCCTGAGTCAGCTTCTGGCTACGACTTCACGCCTCCCGCGGTCAGGCCGGCCACGATGCGCCGCTGGAAGACCAGAACCATGATCAGCAGCGGGACCGTGAGGATCACGCCGGCGGCCATGATGCTGCCGAAGGGGATGTCGCGCCCCGTGGTGCCGGTGAAGAAGGTCACCGCGACGGTCGCCGTACGGTAGTCCGACTTGTTGGTCATCGTCAGGGCGATGATGTACTCGTTCCACGCCGCCACGAAGACGATGATCGCCGTCGTGAACACGCCGGGGGCGGCCAGCGGAAGGATGACCTTCCGGAACGCCTGTCCCTGCGTGCACCCGTCGACCGTGGCTGCCTGCTCGAGCTCAGCGGGCATCTGGCGGAAGAAAGCCGTGAGGTTCCAGACGGCCAACGGCAGGGCGAAGGACATCGCCGGCAGGATCAGCGCCTGATAGGAGTTGATCCACTGGATGTCGGTGAACAGCTTGAACAGCGGGATCACCATCGCGATGCCCGGGAACATCGACGTCGCGATGATGATCGACAGGGAAAGGTTCTTGGCCCTGAAGTTCAGCCGGGCCAGTGCGTACGCGGCGAAGGTGCCGATGATGAGGGTGAGCACGGTGACGGTGCCCGCGACGAGGACGCTGTTGAAGAGCGCGCGACCGAAGCTGTTCTTCGGGTCGAACACGTCGATAAAGTTCTGGAAGGAGAACGGCGTGGGGATGACGTCGGTCTCAAACGTGTCCCCGGTCCGACGGAGGCTGCTCACTATCATCCAGTAGAAGGGCGCCAGGCAGTAGAGAATGATGAGCGCGATGCCCGCGTAGGGCAGCCACATCCCCCGGTTCGACTGCTTGCGTCCGGCGTTGCCGCCGCGCGTGCTGGCGGCCGCAGCCTGGGCCGCGCCCTGCTGCGGTGCGCTGGTGCTGGTGCTCATGGCGTGTCTCCCCTCGCGATGCTGCGGTTGGGGCGCCGCTTCGCGGCCTTGGGCGTCTTCACCCGTGCGTCACCGATCACGTCGGCGCCGAGGAGCCTCACGAAGGCGTAGGCAACCACGACGATGTAGAGGAACAGGAGGACAGCGAATGCCGCGGCCGACCCGAAGCGAGCGTTGTTGTTCTCCAGGAACGCCAGGATCGAGACGGTTTCGACACTGGGTTTCTGCGCTCCGACGAGCACGTAGGGAAGGTCGAACATCCTGAGGTTGTCGAGGATCCGGAACAGGACGGCAACCAGCAGCGCCGGCTTCACCAGCGGCAAAGTGATGTGCCGGAACTGGCTGATAGCTGACGCGCCATCGATCTTCGCAGCCTCGTAGACCTCGGCGGGGATCACCTGAAGGCCGGCGAGGACGAGGAGCCCGATGAACGGAGCGGTCTTCCACGTGTCGGCGATGATGACCGCAGCCTTGGCCTGCCAGCCGTCGGTCGACCAGAGGATCTGCTGGTTGATGATGTTGTTCGCAACGCCGTTCGCGTCAAAGATCCAGCGCCACAGCAGCGCGGACACGACGGTGGGAATGGCCCATGGCACCAGGATGCTGGCCCGGATCAGGCCCTTCCCCGTGAACGCCTTGTTCATGATCAGCGCCATCATCACGCCGATGATGACCTCAATGACCACGCACACGACCGTGAAGAAGGTCGTGTTGTAGAAGGCGTTCCAGAAGCGCTCACCGGCCGCACCGGAAAAAATGGCCGTGTAGTTGTCCAGCCCGGTGAACTTTTCTCCCTCCTGGACGAAACCAGACTCGTCGACGCCTTGGTTCGTCGTGAACAGGGACTGGTACATCGCCGCCAGGATGGGATAACCGATGACGATGAGCAGGACCGCCATGGTCGGGGTGAGGAGCATGGCAGCGAGCCGGCCGTGGTCCTCGTTGCTGTACGCCTTCTTGCTCTTCGCCACGGGGGCCCTGGCGGGCGCCTCGGTAACTGCCATGACACCTCCCTGTGCGGTGGGGCAGCAGGCTAGCGGCCTACCGCCCCACCGACTCGGTCCGGACCTACTGCCCCTTGGTCAGCTCCTCCAGCTGGGTCTGAAGCTGCTCGAGCGCCTCCTCGGTTGTCATGTCCCCGGACAAGGCGCCGTAGGCCGCGTCCTGGATCGCCAGGGTGGCGTCGCCGTAGCGGACGACCTTGGGACGCGGGACTGCGTTGAGGATCGACTCCTTGAGAATCGGCAGGTAGGGGAACTTCTCCTGCAGCGCCGTGTCGTCGTAGATCGAGGTGTAGATGGGCGCCAAGCTCCCTTCCTCCAGGAACTTCTGGCTCTGCTCCTTGGCCGTGTAGAACTTGATGAACTCCAGGGCGCTCTTCTTGTTCTTGGAGTACGCCGAGATGCCGAGGGCGTGGCCGCCGAGGCTGCTTGCACCGGGGCCGTCCATGCCGGGCAGCGGCGCGACCTCGAACTTGCCGGCGACCTTCGACGTCCCGTCTGTCGCGTTCGCCAGGCCGTACTGGTAGGGCCACTGGCGGTGGAAGATCAGACGACCCTCCTGGAACGCGCGCCTCCCCTCCTCCTCCTTGTAGGTGATGGC
>JACCUZ010000333.1 GCA_013698395.1 Sporichthyaceae bacterium | reverse complement strand
CTCCTTGACATCGACATCGGCATCGACATCGGAATCGACCCCGACCTTGGCCGCGAACCATACCCGGTCCTCGTCGAGGAAGGACAGCAGCGCCATGGGCATGCCGAGGCACGCGGACACCAAGGACACCACCCGCGTAAAGGCAGGCTCAGGCGGGCCGTCCATGACGGCTAACGCGCGCAACAGCGCCAGCCGGGCCGGTTGGTCGCTCGCTCTGGCGGCTTCGCCCATGTCTACCCTTCGGCAGAAAGCCGCGACACTTTACGCGCGACGGCGCCGAGAACTCGGTTCCTTGGGTGCTACTCGCCGGCCTTGTGTTGCGCGGTCTTGCACCGGATCACGCGTCGCCGGCCAGGGGGTCCTCTCCTGCGAGGAGTGTGACCATAACGACGTCGCCATCTTCTCGCTCGAGGTGCTGTTCGAGGTAGAGCGCGAACCGGGCTTCGCGCCCGGCCTGCCGGTACGCCCAGGACAGGACCTCATCGATGTCGGCGTCGTCAATGTAGGCGCGCTCGACCAGCCACCACGTCGGCCCGGTCGCGCCCTTGGGGCTGGCACCGGACCTCGCGACCTCGGCGAAGAAGTCGACGCGGTAGCGAGCTGGGGCTGTGGCGCTACGCCGGTGCCGTGGGGTCGCAGCATGCGAGATGCGCACTCCCGAAAGGTAACCCCCAACCGCGCCCCGACCGCGGACCTGAGCTCCTGGACGGTGTGTCAGTTTGGCGGGAAGGTCGAAGCACTACCCACCAGCACGGGAGTGATCCATGCCAGGACCCGAGACCGGCCCGTCGGAAGACGACGTGCGCACCCGTAGCCAGCTGCTGCCCGAGGAGGAGGCGGCCGGTGGCAGCTGCGACCCCCGCGAGCAGGCGCGCCTGATCCTCGAGGACTCCGAGGAGCGGGTCGACGCTCCGCACGATCCCCCCGACGGGGAACCGGTGACCTGACCGACGGGGCGGCGACTTGGGACATCCGGGCGCGTCACGTACCACGAGCGCCGTACGGAGTGCCACGATGGTCCCGGACCGGCGCTGCCCCCACCCCCCAGAGGGCAGCGCCGGTTCGCTGCATTACGTGTCCCAGCCGGAGCGGCCCAAACGTCGGACCGGGCCGTCCCGGGCCCTTCCCCGAGGGTGGCGCGACACGCGTACGCCGGAGGGGGCAGAGTGGAAGCGTGACGAACAGGTTCCGGCGCGGGCGGGTCAAGCCGCAGGTCTACCAGATCAGCGGCGCCCGGCGCGGCGTCCGGGAGGACGTGAACAGCCGCACCCGGCGCTACCTCGTCTCGATGGCCATCCGGACGGTCTGCTTCGTGCTCGCCGTCGTCACCAATGGCTGGCTGCGTTGGGTGTTCATCGGCGCAGCCCTCGTGCTGCCGTACCTGTCAGTCGTCTTCGCGAACGCCGGGCGCGAGCGCACGGTCGACCTGCCCGGGGCCGACGTGTCCGCGCAGCCCCCGGCAATCGAGCGGAGTGGGCCCTGACGTGACAGGGATCATGCGATACTCCGCGGCAGCGCCGCCTGGACCGCTTCGGTGGCGCGTCCCGAGCGCGGTGCCGGGCGGCTCCCCCCGTGGCTGCCCGGCACCGCCCGACCTCCCGTGACCGCTGACCCGTCGTCCCCCATCTGCTCGGCCAAGGGGTGCCGGTCCGACGCCACCTGGGTCCTGTCCTGGAACAACCCACGCATCCACGCCCCCGACCGGCGCAAGACCTGGACCGCGTGCGACGAGCACCGCGCCTCCCTAGCCGGGTTCCTGGAGACCCGCGGCCTGCTCAAAGACACGCTGGTCCTTGACGCGGGGGGCGGGCCGGCGGCGCACGAGGACTAGGGCGTGGCTGACGGCTTCTGGTGGCCTAGGCCGACAGGATCGACCATCGTCCGGTGCTGGAGGCAATCTGCTGGCGATTCCGCACCGGGTCGCCGAGGCGTGACCTGCCCGCCGGTTCCCTGCCTGGCAAACGGTTTGGTACCGGTTCAACCGCTGGGCCAGTGACGGCACGTGGGACCGGATTCTGGCCCAGCTGCAGGGCGAAGCGCACGCCGCGGCCGAGCCGGAGTGGCCGCCGAGGCTCGGCGGGCGGACACGGGGGGCTCGGTCGAATCACACGAATCGGCAGCCTGAGCCCGACGACTATGCGCTGGGACGGTCCCGTGCCGGCTGGACCACCAAGACCCATCTCAGCGTCGACCGCCACGGCCGGCCGCTGTCGGTGCGGCTGACTCCTGGCCAGGTCATCCCCGAACGCAGCGACCAAATCGCGCTACGTAAGGCTCGCGGCGGTGCCGGCGGCCGGCCACCCCGCTTCGACGGCGAGCTCGACCGCGACCGCAACGTCGTCGGACGGGCGAGCCGATGCAGGGGCGCACGCTCAGGAAGCCTGCCACACCACCTCGTAGACCAGCATGGGCTCCTCGAACCCCTTCAGCCGGGCCCGTCCGCGCTTCGCAAAGTTGTAAGCCTTTCCGATCGCGAGGTCATGCACCGCGCTCGAGACGAGGACTTCTCCCGGACCGGCCCGAGCGCAGAGCCGCGCGGCGAGCTGGACGGCTGCGCCGAATAGGTCCCTGCTGTGCAGCACCGGCTCCCCTGCCGCGAGCCCTATGCGGACGCGCAGCGGAAGAGCGGCCGGCTCAGTCTTCTCTGCGATCCGTCGCTGGATCGCGATCGCACTCTCTATCGCCGATGACACTGATGCGAAGGCCGCCATGACGCCATCACCAGTGTGCTTGATCTCGGAGCCGCCGCGACCCTCGATGGCGTCCCGCACGATCCCGTCATGGACGCGCACCAGCTCCATCGCCCGCGCGTCACCGAATCGCTGGGTAAGCCGGGTCGAGTCCTCGATATCGGTGAACAGGATGGTCCGGAATGCCGTCTCGACGTACGGCTCGCCGGGCGGATGATCGATGACCGGGCCGAGAAACCGCTCGACGTCACGTCGGTCGACCTCGATGACCTCGTGCGCCATCAAACCGTGCGACTCTCGGTGGACGGCTTCAACCGCGTCGCGGTCTGGGCCGCTAGCGAGACAGAACGCCCGCTGGCGATCGTAATCGAACCAGTACGTCAGGTAGCGGACGCCATACCGTTCCTGGACGGTGAGATCCACCAGGTGTGCATTCGCGACATCGACCGCCGTCGCGCCGGACAGGTCGTGGCGATCCATGTAAATCGGCACGTTCGAAGGATGCCATGCCGATTGCCGACGGTGGGTGATGTTGGGAGGTGCCGTCTCGGGCAGACGGCTCATGCTCGGGGCGAGCCGCGAGTACCTCTCCCGCTACCACGACGCGGCCGGCCAGGTTCTCGGCGGTCACAACATCGTCGTGCCTCACGGGAGGGGCCGCTCTGCGATCACGTGTGGCTCTTCTGAGGTACGCCGACCTAGCTGTCCCGGTCAGCGCCTAGGCCGGCCGAGCTCTGGCTCCGGGGTCAGCCACCGATCGCGGACATCGGCCGAGACGGCTGCAGGAAGCCCGGGTCGTCGATGCCGTGACCGGCTCGCTTGCCGAACATCGCCACCCGCATCCGCTCCGCCAGGTCCTCATCGCTGGCGCCGGCCCGCATCGCAGAGCGCAGGTCGGACTCCTCGCGGGCGAACAGGCAGTTGCGCAGCTGACCGTCGGCGGTCAGGCGCACCCGGTCACACGCGCCGCAGAACGGTCGGGTCACCGATGCGATGACACCCACTCGGGCCGGTCCCCCGTCGACCCACCACTCCTCTGCGGGTGCACTGCCCCGCTCGGCCGAGCCGACCGGCGTCAGCACAAACCGCTCCGCGAGCTGGGAAAGGATCTCCTCCGCCGTCACCATCTGGTCCCGGCTCCAGCCGTGCTGGGCGTCGAGGGGCATCTGCTCGATGAACCGCAGGTGGTAGCCCTCGGCCACCGCCCAGCCCAGCAGCGACGTCGCCTCGTCGTCGTTGACGCCGCGCACCAGCACGGCATTGACCTTCACCGGTGCCAGCCCGGCGGCGACGGCACCGGCAAGCCCCTCGAATACCTGATCGAGCCGATCCCGCCGAGCGATGAGCTGGAACCGCTCCGGCCGCAGGGTGTCCAGGGAGACGTTGACCCGGTCCAATCCGGCGTCGGCAAGCGCGGGCGCCACCTTGGCCAGGCCGATGCCGTTGGTCGTCAACGACGTCTCGGGCTCTGCGGGCAGCGCCTTGACCCGAGCCACGATGTCGACGAGCCCGCGCCGGAGCAGTGGCTCACCGCCGGTGAAGCGGACCTCGGTCACGCCCTCGCGGACAGCGACCGCCACCAGCCGGACGACCTCGTCGTCGGTCAGGACATCGACCGAGGGCAGCCACTCCAGGCCTTCGGCCGGCATGCAGTAGGAGCAGCGCAGGTTGCACTTGTCGGTCAGGGAGACGCGCAGGTCGATGGCGACCCGCCCGAACCCGTCGACAAGCATCTGCCCACCTTACGTCGCGGGGGTCCGTCGGGCCGGTTACCGTCGGGCGGTGCCCGGCTTCACGCGCCAAGCGCCGTACCGTTTCCTGCTGACCCGCCGCTGGGTGGGCCTGCTGGTCGTTGCGGTGCTCGTCGCCATCGGCTGTGGGCTGATGGGTCTCTGGCAGGTCGACCGGCTCGCAGAGCGCCACGCCCGCAACGCGCTGCTGGCGCGAACGCTGGACGCCCCGCCGGTCCCGCCACAGCAGCTGCTGGGGGTGGGTCGCGGGCCGCGACCGCAGGATGAGTTCTCCCGGGTGCGCGCGGTCGGCCGCTACCGGGAGAGCGATCAGCTGCTCGTGCGAACCCGGTTGTACGAGGGACAGGTCGGCTTCAACGTCCTGACCCCGCTGCTGACGGGCCCCGAACCGGACCGGGGACCGGCTCTGCTGGTGAACCGTGGCTGGGTGCCTGACGGTGCCCGCGCCACCGACGTTCCGGACGTACCCGCCCCGCCGAGCGGGACGGTGACCGTCACGGCCCGGGTGCGCCTCAGCGAGCCGCCCTCCACCACCGGGACCCCCCCTCGGGGGCAGGTCACCCGCATCGACGTTCCCACAATCGCCCGCACGCTGAACTACCCGGTCTTCGGGGGCTACGCCGAGCTGACGGCGGAGCAGCCGAGGCCGGCCACCGCGCCGTCACTCCTCCCCGCTCCCGAGCCCAGCGAAGGACCGCACCTGGCTTACGCCTTCCAGTGGTTCCTCTTCTCCGCCCTCGCGCTCGGTGGCTACGTCATCCTGGCCCGACGCGAGGCTGCCGACCGCGCGGCGGCGCGGCAGGAGCGGGCGCCTGCCCGGGTGCCCCGTTCCCGGGTTGGGTAGGCCGCCTCCGTGGCCATGCGGATCGAGGACTACGCGCTGATCTCCGACCGCCTCTCCGCCGGGCTGGTGGGGCGCGACGGGTCCATCGACTGGCTCTGCTTCCCGCGCTTCGACTCCGACGCGGTGTTCGCGGCGCTGCTCGGCACCGAGGAGAACGGCCACTGGCGGATCGCTCCCAGCAGCGGCGGCACGTGCACGAGCCGGGCCTACCGCCCGGGGACCATGGTGCTCGAGTCGGAGTGGCACGGGCCGGACGGCGGCGTGCGCGTCATCGACTTCATGCCGGAGCGGGGAGAGGCGCCCGACGTGGTCCGCATCGTCGAGGGACTGTCGGGACGGGTCTCGATGCGCAGCGAGCTGCGGCTGCGCTTCGGCTACGGCGACGTCGTGCCGTGGGTGCGGCACCTCGACGGCATGCTGGCCGCCGTCGCGGGGCCGGACTCGGTGTGGCTGGCCTCAGACGTGCCCAACCATGGGCGGGACTTCGCCTCGTACGCGGACTTCGTCGTCACCGCGGGAGACAGGCTGTCGTTCGTCCTGACCTGGAACGCCTCCTACCGGCACCGGCCGCGGCCGGTCGACCCACTCGCCGCGCTTGTCGCGACCGAGGGGTTCTGGCGGTCGTGGGCTGGGCAGTGCAGCTATCAGGGCCCCTACCGCGAAGCGGTAGTCCGGTCGCTGGTGACCCTCAAGGCACTGACGTACGCGCCCACCGGCGGCATCGTCGCCGCGGCCACGACGTCCCTCCCCGAGGAGATCGGCGGGGTCCGCAACTGGGACTACCGGTTCTGCTGGCTCCGCGACTCCGCGTTCACCCTCCAGGCGTTGGTGAAGACCGGCTACTCCGACGAGGCCCGCGCTTGGCGTGAGTGGCTGCTGCGGGCCATCGCCGGCAGCCCGAGCCGCCTGCAGATCCTCTACGGCGTCGCCGGCGAGCGACGGGTGCCTGAGGCGGTGATCCCGTGGTTGCCGGGCTACGAGGGCTCCCGCCCCGTCCGCATCGGCAACGGCGCGGTCGACCAGCTCCAGCTCGACGTCTACGGCGAGGTCATGGACACCCTGTGGCTGGCCCGGGCCTACGACCTGGACCCCCACGAGGACGCCTGGCGGATGCAGCGCGGGTTGATGGACTGGCTGGAGAGCAGCTGGCGTGAGCCCGACGAGGGTCTGTGGGAGGTGCGCGGGCCGCGCCAGCACTTCACCCACTCGAAGGTGCTCGCCTGGGTGGCCGCGGACCGAGCGGTCCGCACGGTCGAGCAGTCCGGGCTGGAGGGACCGCTGGATCGCTACCGGGCGCTGCGCGAGGAGATCCACGCCGAGGTGTGCACCCGAGGCTATGACTCAGAGCGAGCCACGTTCACCCAGTCCTACGGGTCACGGTCGTTGGACGCCGCACTGCTGCTCATCCCGCAGGTCGGTTTCCTGCCGCCGGCGGACGACCGGGTCCGCGGCACGCTGCGGGCCGTTCAACGCGAGCTGGGCACTGAGGGCATGGTGCGCCGGTACGACACAGACGACACCGACGACGGCGTGGCCGGTGACGAGGGTGTCTTCCTCGCGTGCTCCTTCTGGCTGGTCGACGCCCTGGTCCTGGACGGTCAGGTCGCGGAGGGACGGCGGCTCTTCGAGCGCCTGCTCTCGCTGCGCAACGACGTAGGCCTGCTGGCCGAGGAGTACGACATCGGGAGCCGCCGACAGCTGGGCAACGTTCCCCAGGCCTACAGCCACCTGGCCCTGGTCACCAGCGCCCTGCATCTCGCCGGCGTGCCGGCATCCCGGGGCTAGCGCCACTAGCTCAACGCGGGTCTGAGCATCGTCAAGGTCCCCTGCGCTGCATCGAGCTCGGCCTCGACGCCGAGGGGCACCGTCAGCTGCGGGACGCCGTGGCCGAACGGCAGCCCTGAGACGAGCGGCACCCCGAGCGGCGCGAGGCGCTCGGCGACGGTGTCGACGGCGCCGTCTCCGCAGCCGACCCAGCTGCCCAGCACGACGCCGGCGACGCCGTCGAACCACCCGGTGCGCAGGAGCTGGGTGAGCATCGAGTCGATGCGGTACGCCGGCTCGGCAATGTCCTCGAGCACCGCGATCCCGCCCGACGCGCGGCGGGACTCGGCGGTGCCCACGGTGTTGGCGAGCAGCGCAAGCGTGCCTCCGACCGTCACGCCTCGGGCGACCCCGGCCACGTGGCAGACCGTGGCCGGGTCACCGAGGACCTGCACCGAGTCCGGCTCGAACAGGGTGCGTCGTAGGTGCTCCGCCGTGGCCTGGTCCGGGTCAGGACCTGCGAGCGCCGCCGCGGCCGGCATCGGCCCGAACAGGCTGACCAGGCCCAGGTGGTGGGCCACCGCCTCGTGCAGCACCGTGATGTCGCTGAACCCCACCAGGACCTTCGGTCCACCGTCCCCCATCGCGGCCCAGTCCAGCCGGTCCACCAGCTGCGCGGCTCCTGACCCACCGCGGGCGCAGAACACCCCGACGACGGCCGGGTCGCACCACGCCTCTTGGACGTCGGCGAGGCGCTGCTCGTCGCTTCCGGCGTGGTGGCGGGTGCGCGCCAGGACGTGACGACCCACGGTGACCTCGAGCTCCCACGACTCGAGCCGCGCGACCCCGCGTCTGAGGCGATCGGGCTCGATGTGCCCGCTCGGTGCGACGACCGCGACCCGGTCACCGGCCCGGAGACGACGTGGCCGAGTCAGCGGCGTCAAGGCGCCCGCCGTACCGAGAGCGTCGAGAGGCACTCGCGCCGTCATCGGCCGCCGAGACCGGCGTCGCGGGCGAGCACGATCGCCTCGGCGCGGGAGGTGACCTGCAGCTTGAGGAAGAGGTTGGTGATGTGGTTGGACACGGTCTTCGGCGCGATGTCCAGCCGCCTGGCGATGGCCGAGTTGGACAGGCCGGACGCGATCGCGTCCAGGACGTCGCGCTCGCGCTGCGTCAGGCCGGGAAACCGTTGCGGGGCCTGGCCGGCCGCAGGAGCGGCCACCAGCCCCAGCAGCCGGCGGACCACTCCCGAGCCGAAGATGGCCTCACCGGCCGCGACCGACCGGATCGCCCGCTCGAGCTCCTCCTGGTCGGCGTCCTTGAGCAGGTATCCCCTGGCTCCCGCCCGGATCGCCGCGAGCACCGACTCGTCGTCGTCGAACATCGTCAGCATCAGCACGGCGGTCTGCGGTGAGCGGGCCGTGATCTGGCGCGTGGCCTCCACCCCGCCGGCACCGGGCATCGCCACGTCCATCAGCACGACGTCCGGGCGGTGGAGGACG
Source organism: Sporichthyaceae bacterium (assembly GCA_013698395.1). Taxonomy (GTDB): domain Bacteria; phylum Actinomycetota; class Actinomycetes; order JACCUZ01; family JACCUZ01; genus JACCUZ01. The sequence continues at coordinate 3,218 of JACCUZ010000333.1, read as the reverse complement.
GCCTCGCGGACCGCCTCCTCCCCGTTGGCGGCGGTCGCGACCACCGTGATGCCCTCCAACGAGCCGAGCAGAGCCGACAGCCCGTTCCGGACGATGGCGTGGTCGTCGGCAAGCAGGACTCGGACGGCTGTCACGGCGCACCGGCCGGCAGCCGGGCCCGAACCCGGCCACCTGATGCGGTCGGCCCGACCTCGCACGTCCCCCCGAGCTCCCCCGCCCGCTCCTTCATGGCCGCCGTCCCGACCCCGACCGGCCAGGCGTCGGTGCCCGGCTCACCGTCGTCCAGGACTTCGATCAGCAGGTCGCCGTCGCACCGCAGGCGCACGTCGAGCCGCGTGGCAACCAGTGAGTGACGCGCGGCGTTGGTGACCGCCTCCGTGACGATGCGGTAGGCAGCGACCTCGACCGCTGGTGGCAGTGCCGGGAGACCGGCTGCGTCCAGGACGGCGGCGAGCGCCACACCGTCCCGTCGGCGGACCGCCGCGAGCTGTTGCTGCAGGGCACCGACGAGCCCCAGCTGGTCCAGCGCCGGTGGTCGCAGGCCGTAGACGATCCGGCGGATCTCCCCGATGGCGGTGCGGGTCTGGTCGGCCACCCCGTGCATGAGACGTTCGCTCTCGGCCGGGTCGCGCAGCATGAGGTTCGCCGCAGCGTCGGCCTGGTAGGCGACGGCTGTGAGCGCGGGGCCTAGCTGGTCGTGCAGGTCCCGACGCAGCCGTCGCCGCTCGTCCTCCCGAGCCGAGACCACCCGCCGGCGCGAGGACCCGAGGTCGGCCGAGAGCCGGAGTGCGTGGACCGCGACCGCCAGTGGGGCTGCGATCAGGGAGAGCAGGCGCCGGTCCGCCGCTGACAGCTGGGCCTCGCCGCGGCGCAGTCCGACCGAGAGGGTGCCGACGACTTCGTCGGCGTACCGGAGGGCCACGTCCTCCACCCGGTCGTCGCGCGTCCCGACCTCGGCGGAGGTCCCGTGCGCGGTCCGGAGACCGACGTACGGCGCGCGCAGCGACTCGGCGATCGCCTCGACCACACCGGACAGGCCGGCCACCGAGCCGACGGCGAGTCGCTCCCCTACCCGGCCGATGGCTTTGGCGGGGTCGTGACGGTCCCCGTAGAGCGCCCGGTCCACGACCCGCTGCAGCCGGACCCGGGCCGGGCCGAACGCCAGGGCCACCGCGAGCGTGACAACCACTCCCGTCCCGGTGCGAGAGCTGACTGCCGCGTCGATGAGGGCCACCAGCCCCACGTACGCCGCCAAGACCGCCGTCGAGAGCACGACGTAGACCAGGGTCCGTGAGACGACGAGCCTGATGTCGAAGAGCTGGTCCCGGAGGACGGCGACGGTGATCGCGATCGGGATGAGGGGGATCGCGAACAGGACGCCGACCGGCGTCGCCCCCACGAATCCCCAGACCAGCGTGACCGGCACGACGAGCAGCAGCGCGAGCAGCACCCAGAGCAGCTGGCGCCTCCGCTTCTCGTCCGCGCCGCGGTAGCGAAGGAACAGGGACAGGAGTGCGAGGACCAGGACCAGGTTGCGCACCTCGGCCAGCGTCCAGAGCCAGTCGAGGTCGGCGGACGCGGGAATGGTCAGGTATCCGGGGAGCACGTCCGCGGAGGGCGGCACCGGAGATGCTCCGAACGACAGCACAAACAGCGGTGCGGTGAGGACGGTGGCGATGACCAGCCAGCGCCACCGCGAGGAGAGCGGACGGCCGTCCGGGAAGAGCAGCAGCGCCAGCGGCAGGAAGAGCGCGATGGACCACGGCCAGCTGTAGGCGAACACCGTCGTCGCGATCCGGGCTGCGATCGTCGAGTCCCGCTCCGCCAGCAGAACGGCGAGCGGTGCCGCTCCGGCGCTCAAGGCGTGACCGAGTCCGTCAAAGCCGAGCAGCCACCCGACCGGGTTGCTCGGCCGGTGCCAGGCCACCAAGGCGCCGCAGAACGCAAACGTCAGGCCCATCGTTGCGTTCGTGGCCAGAAAGGACTCCACCGCGTCCGACCAGGACCAACCCAGGAGGGCGGCGGACCGGACACCGACGACAACGCTGCCGAGCGCGCACGCAGCCAGCGCTGCGGCGGCGATCTGCGTCAGCCGCCGGGTCGGAGGATCCACGAGGGAAGTGTGGCCCGCAGACCGGGCTCCCGTCCTGGGGTCGGGCCCCTAGGGCGCCCGGGACTCCTCCTGACCGGCTGGGGTCGTGGCCCGTGGTCTCGCGCCGCACCGCCGTCCATCGTCGGCTCCACGAGGACTGGTGGTATCGACGACAGGAGCTGACATGACGACCTCGACGTCCACGCAGGCGACCACACCTGCAGTGCACGGCACCCCTCCCGCAGGGGGGACCCTGACCCGCTGGCTCGTCCCGGTGCTGATGCCGGTGGGACCCGCCGCGGTGGCGCTGCTGCGCTACCTGCTGCCGTACTCGACCACCGAAGACTCTCAAGCCGCGGTCGCCGCCGTGTACGCCGACCCTGGACGGCAGAGCGTCGTACTCTGGCTGGGACTGATCGCCGTCCTGACGCTGGTGCCGGGGGTGTACGGCGTCGTCGGCCTCCTGCGTCCGCTGGCGCCTCGGTTGACGGCGGCGGTCGCGCTGCTGCTCGTGCCGGCGTACCTGGCTCTTGGCGTGCTGATGTCCGCTGACATCACGGTGTGGCTGGCAGCCGACAACGGGGTCGACCAGCAGACCGCGGTCCTGCTCTGGGAGTCGATGCATCCCAGCTTCGGCGTGGCCGGCGGGCTCTTCGTCCTGGGACACGTGTCCGGGACGGTCCTGCTGGGGGTGGGAATGTGGCGCACGCGGGTCGTACCGCGCTGGGTCGCGGTCGCCACGGCGATCTCCCAGCCGCTGCACTTCGTCGCGGCCGTGGTCTGGCCGAGCCCGCCGCTGGACCTGTTCGCCTGGAGCTTGACCGCGCTGGGCATGGGCTACGCCGCCGCGGCCTTGCTGCGCAGGTCCCGGCAGGTCGCCCCATCCTGACGGGGTAGCCGCGGTCCGTGGCGGAGCCCGCTGCCCTACCGGCAGGATGTCCGCCATGGACCTCGGACTGCAGGACCACGTCTTCGTCGTCACCGGCGCCAGTAGAGGACTTGGCCTGGCCAGCGCCCACGCACTGGTCGCGGACGGGGCGAGGGTCGTGCTCTGCTCCCGTGACGAGTCCGCCGTGACCGCGGCCGCCGAGGCGATGGGCGGTCCGGACCACGCGATCGCGGTGCC
>JACCUZ010000265.1 GCA_013698395.1 Sporichthyaceae bacterium | reverse complement strand
CCGAGCACCTCGACCCGCGCGCCGGCGAGCACCGCAGGAACGTCGTCGGGCACGGCGGCCGTGACCAGGACCTGCTCGGCACCGGACACCAGCGTGGCCAGCCGGTCGCGCCGGTGGTCGTCAAGCTCGGCGAAGACGTCGTCGAGGATCAGCACCGGCTCAGCACCGTCGTCGGACTCGCCGCGCAGCAGGTCGTACGCCGCGAGCCGCAGCGCCAGGGCGAACGACCAGGACTCGCCGTGGCTGGCGTAGCCCTTGGCGGGCATCGGCCCCAAGGTGAGCACCACGTCGTCCCGGTGCGGTCCGACCAGGCAGACGCCGCGGTCCAGCTCGGCTTTTCGGTGGGTAGTGAGCCGGTCGAGCAGGGCCGCGGCCAGCTGCTCACGGTCGGCCACCACCGTCGTGCCGTCGTCGACCGGACCGCTGAGCGAGCTGCGGTAGCTCATCGTGGCCGGCCCTGCGGACGTGTGCTGGTCCGGGCCGGTGGCAGCGACGGCCGCGTAGGCCTTGTCCACCAGCGGGCCGAGCGCCTCGAGGAGCTCGATGCGCCCGGCGAGCAGCTCGGCCCCGGTGGTCGCGAGCTGGGAGTCCCACACGTCCAGCGTGGTCAGGTCGAGAGCAGCCCCGCCCCGCAGGTGCCGGCCGCCGGCGGACTTGAGCAGCGCTGTGCGCTGCCGGACGATGCGGTCGTAGTCAGCGCGCACACCGGCGAAGCGGGGCGTCCGGCTGACCAGCAGGTCATCGAGATAGCGCCGCCGCTCTGCCGGGTCCCCCTTGACCACGGCCAGGTCCTCGGGTGCGAAGAGCACGGTGGACAAGACCCCCAGCACGTCCCTGGGTCGGGGGACGGGGGCGCGGTTGACCCGGGCGCGGTTCGCCCGGCCGGGGGTGATCTCGAGCTCGACCAGGAGCGCGCGGTCCCCGCGTACGACCTGGCCTCTGATGACTGCCTGCGCGGCCCCGAGCCGCACGAGTGGGGTGTCCTGGGCCACCCGGTGCGAGCCGAGCGTGGCGAGGTAGCCCACCGCCTCGACCAGGTTGGTCTTGCCTTGCCCGTTGGGGCCGATGAAGGCGGTGACACCGACTGCCAGCGGCAGCTCGACCTCGGCGTACGAGCGGAAGTCGCGCAGCGAGAGGTGGCTCAGGTGCATGCCGGATGACCGCCCGAGATCAGGCCGGCTTCTCGACTTCCTGGCGCGCCACCTTGGTCACCGCGTGCCCGCCGAACTGGCTGCGTAACGCGGCAACCGCCTTCATCGCCGGCGAGTCGTCCTGCCGAGAGGCGAACCGCGCGAAGAGCGCCGCGGTCATTACCGGCGCAGGCACCGCGTTGTTGATGGCCTCCTCGATGGTCCAGCGCCCTTCACCTGAGTCGTCGACATAGCCCCTGATCTGATCGAGCTCGGGGTCGGCCTCCAGCGCGAGCACGAGGAGGTCCAGCAGCCAGGACCTGATCACGGTGCCGTGGGTCCAGGACTTGATGACCCCAGGGACGTCCTCCACGACGTGGGTAGCAGCGAGCAGCTCGTAGCCTTCGGCGTAGGCCTGCATCAGGCCGTACTCGATGCCGTTGTGCACCATCTTCGCGAAGTGACCGGCGCCCACCGGGCCCGCGTGGACGAAGCCCGCCTCACCCTCGGGCCGCAGCGCGTCGAAGACGGTCTGGGCCTTGGCGACGGTCTCCGGGTCGCCGCCCACCATGAGCGCATATCCGTTGTCGAGGCCCCAGACGCCGCCCGAGACGCCGGCGTCGACGAACCCGATGCCCCGCTCGCCGAGCTCGGCGGCGTGCACCTTGTCGTCGGTCCACCGCGAGTTCCCACCGTCGATGATGACGTCGCCCTCGTCGAGCAGCTCGCCGAGGGATCTGATCGTGGTACGGGTGATCTCGCCGGCAGGCACCATCACCCACACCACCTTGGGCGACGGCAACCCGCCCAGCATCTCCTCCAGCGAGGAGACGTCGGCAACTTCGGGATTGGGGTCGTAGCCGATGACTGTATGGCCGGAGCGACGCAGCCGCTCGCGCATGTTGCCGCCCATGCGCCCCAGCCCGACGAGTCCGATCTCCATGCGCGTCTCGCCTCTCCGTCGGGCTAGCCGGACAGTCGTACCGGCATGAGCAGGTAACGGTAGTCCTCGCCGGCAGTCGCCTCTGCCGACTCCTTCGCGGCGATCACCGCTGGTCGGCTGGACGCTGTGAACCGAAGTTCCGCGTACGCGGCGTCGAGCGCTCCCAGGCCGTCGAGGAGGTACCCGGGGTTGAACGCGATCGAGATGTCGTCGCCGATCAAGGTCGCGTCCATGGACTCCGAGGCCTGGGCCTCGTCGCCGGTGCCGGCCTCGAGAGTGACCTCCTCGCCGGAGAAGCTCAGCCGGATCGGTGTGTTGCGCTCGGCGACCAGCGCGACCCGCCGGACCGCCTCGACCAGCCCAGCCGTGTGCACCGTCGCCAGCGCCGACGACTCGGCGGGCAGCAGCGACTTGTACTTCGGGAACTCCCCGTCGAGCAGCCGCGACGTGGTGCGCCGTCCGCCGCCCTCGAAGCCGACCAGCCCCTCGCCGGTGCCCCCGCTCGCCAGCGCGACCGTCACCTTGTCCGCGCTGGCCAGCGCCTTGGCGGTGTCCGAGAGCGTGCGGGCGGGCACGAGGGCGATGGCCGACAGACCGGTCTGCTCCGGGCTCCAGGCCAGGTCGCGCACCGCGAGCCGGTAGCGGTCGGTCGCCGCCATGGTGATCTTCTCGGCCTCGATCTCGAGGCGTACGCCGGTGAGCACAGGAAGCGTGTCGTCGCGACCGGCCGCCACAGCCACCTGGGCGACGGCAGCGGCGAAGGTGTCGCCGCGCAGGGAACCGGAGGCCCCGGGCATCACCGGCAGCGCTGGGTAGTCCTCCACGGGCAGCGTGAGGAGCGTGAAGCGGGAGGATCCGCAGGTGAGGACCACCTTGGCGGCGTCGGTGCTGACCTCGACCGGCCGGTCGGGCAGGCTGCGGGAGATGTCGGCGAGCAGCCGGCCGCTGACCAGCACCACCCCCGGCTCGGAGATGGCCGCGCCCACCTCGACCCGGGCCGAGACCTCGTAGTCGAAGCTCGAGAGCACCAGCCGGCCCCCGTTGTCCGCACTGGCATCGAGCACCAGCCCGGCGAGCACCGGTACGGGTGGTCGAGCCGGCAGGCTGCGGGCCGCCCAGGCCACGGCGTCGGCAAGGACGTCACGCTCCACCCGGAACTTCACCGGCTCACCGCCTTCTCCTCTGCATCGGTCGGCCCCAAGACGGCTCGACCGACGGTTCTTCCCCAGCCGGGGCCGCTCCTCATGTGCTGGGCCGATCCAACTCCATTCTCTGGTGTGGTCGCATTACCAGGGGTCGTGGATGCTGGGGACAACGCACGTTTCCGCAGGTCAGCAGCTATCGGCGCCTGTGGACCGGGTGTGCCCAGTCCTGCGGAGCCGGGACCGGATGCTGGGGAGGACGGCCCCGACGGACCGTCATCCACATCGTGTCCCCGGCGGGGCACGCGGCATTCCACAGCGTTTTCCCCATGGTGTGCACGCGTCATCCAGTGCGCGCCTGGGACTTGATCCGGTTGGTCAGCTCGGTGACCTGGTTGTAGACGCTGCGGCGCTCCGCCATCAGGTGGCGGATCTTCTTGTCAGCGTGCATGACCGTCGTGTGGTCGCGACCGCCGAACTGCTGGCCGATCTTGGGCAGCGACAGGTCGGTGAGCTCCCGGCAGAGGTACATCGCGATCTGACGGGCGTTGACCAGCACGCGAGAGCGGGACGAGCCGCACAGCTCCTCCATGGACTGGCCGAAGTACGCCGCCGTCTGGGCCATGATCGTCGCGGACGTGATCTCAGGCTGGGAGTTGTCCGGGATCAGGTCCTTGAGCACGATCTCGGCCAGCGCCAGGTCGACGCCCTGGCGGTTCAGGCTGGCGAAGGCCGTGACCCGGATCAGCGCGCCCTCCAGCTCGCGGATGTTGGTCGAGATCTTGCTGGCGATGAACTCGAGGACCTCAGGCGGCGCCGCCAGACCGTCCTGTGCGGCCTTCTTGCGCAGGATCGCGATGCGGGTTTCCAGCTCGGGTGGTTGGACGTCGGTTATCAGGCCCCAGTGGAACCGGTTGCGCAGCCGGTCCTCCAGGGTCACCAGCTGCTGGGGCGGCCGGTCGCTGGAGATGACGATCTGCTTGTTGGCGTTGTGCAGGGTGTTGAAGGTGTGGAAGAACTCCTCCTGCGTCTGTTCCTTGTTCTCCAGGAACTGGATGTCGTCGACGAGCAGGATGTCGACGTCGCGGTAGCGGCGCTGGAACGCCTGCGCCTTGTCGTCGCGCAGGCTGTTGATGAAGTCGTTGGTGAACTCCTCCGAGCTCACGTACCGGACCCGGACCCCGGTGTACAGGCTCATGCCGTAGTGCCCGATGGCATGCAGCAGGTGGGTCTTGCCTAACCCCTGTCTCTTATACACAT
>JACCUZ010000315.1 GCA_013698395.1 Sporichthyaceae bacterium | reverse complement strand
CCACGGTACGAGCGGGTCGTGGTCATGGAGTCGAAGGCATCAGCGACCGAGATGACCCGAGCGAACTCGGGGATCTGTTCGCCCTCCAGTCCCATCGGGTAGCCGAGGCCGTCCATGCGCTCGTGGTGGTGCATGATCCCTGCCATCGCCTCGTCCAGGAACTCGATCTCCCGGACGATCTCCAGGCCCTGCACCGGGTGCCGCTGCACGGCGGCGAACTCCGCCTCCGTCAGCCGTCCGGACTTCTGCAGGACGCGGGTCGGCACGCCCAGCTTGCCGATGTCGTGCAGCATGCCGGCGTACCGCAATGACGCGACGCGGTCCTCGCGCATGCCCATCTGGCGCGCTATCAGCACCGAGGCAGCCGACACGCGCTCGCTGTGGCCCCGTGTGTAGAGGTCTTTCGTCTCCACAGCAGCCATCAGCGTGCGGACGGTGCTGTCATAGGCCTGCTGCTCTTCGGCGTACTGCGCGTAGGCCCACCGCGCCACGAACAACGGCAGCAGCAGCAGCACGGCAGCCGCCGGCCCGACGCCCGCGCCGTCCCAGAGCACCGCGAGAGAGACGCCGAAAAGGCCGTAGGCCAGGTAGGACACGACGGAGTGAGCCATGCTGCCCTGGAAGACGCGGATCGGCGAGACCCGCTGATCCAGCCCGACGATGACGGAGACGAGCGCGCCGTTCACACCGCAGTGCACGACGTCAGCGACGAGGATCGGCAGCAGGACACGGGGGAAGCTGTCGGCGCCGAGGTCGGTCGTCCCGCCCAGTGCGAGGTAGGCAGCCCCCGCCGCACCCGCCGACAGCGCCAGCTGAGAGCTGTTGAACAGTCGCTTGACGATCCCGGTCGACTGGGAGTCCTGCGCAGCGGCTGCGCTCAGCGCGACCAGGATGGCACCCCACGCGCCGACCAGCGGGATCGCCGCGAGGGCGGCGACCGACCCGAGCGAGATCGACAGCATGTCCCGGGTGCCGCGTGCCGACAGCGACTCGCTGACCAGGTAGAGGGCCGCGAGGATGAGCACCTCGTCGAGGCTGGCCCTGGGCAGTTGGGCGGCAGCCGAGACGGCCAGGAACGACGCAGCAGCCACAACGCCAGCGACATAGAGTCGCGCGGCGAAGGGCAGCTGTGCCATGTGCGCTCCTGCTCGATCAGGGAGTTACCGCAGAGAGAGTGACGGGGATCGGCAGCGCAGGGGTGACGCATTCATTTGTTACCAGCGCCAACTGGCACCGGACTGAAGGAATTGCTCGACAGCGGACACGATCTTCTTCAAGGACACTCATCCCTTTCGGATTCATGTCACGGGCACCGCTGTGGAAAAGCCCGTGCAGGATCCGCTCCGCTGGGGACGTTCGGTGATGCTGAGCGAAGACACGCTGCTTGTCGACACTCGATGTGCTGCCGATCCCCGTCACGCTCTCTGCAGTTGTCAAGCACCCCGCGCGTGGCGGCCCCCGGACCGGTGCAGGAGAACCGAAGCTCGCCTTGACGACAACTTCGGCACGTTCGCCACCCCAGTGAAGTGTGCAGGTAAACCCGACGTCAAGGGTTTTCCCGATTTGTGACTGGATGCACGATCCGCCCCCTCCTAAAGGACTAGTCCCGATCGCACCGCGACACGCCGACGCGGGAACGCCTCGTTAGTCGCACCGGGCCGCCCCTGGGCACTAACGTCCCAGACGAAGGGCAGCGGCGCACTCGCGCCGGCGACAGGAGGCAGCGCGTGTCGTCGGAAACCGCCAGTTCCGGACGTTCACAGATCCACGCCGAGCTCGTCGCCGGGTTGGTGGACGCACGGGACGACCCGGCCACGGCACGTTTCGACGCCGAGCTCGACAGCGCGCTCGCGCGCGGAACCATCACCGCTGACACCGCGCACCGCCTCCGCTTCTGGCAGCGAGCATCGGTGCGGCTGCTCGCAGACCACGCCCGCAGCGTCCTGCCGGCCGCCCTGAGCGCGCTGGACAGCTCTCAGCGCGAGACTCGGCAGGCCGTCGACGACATGGCAGGCACGCTCGGTCCGCAGGCCGAGCCGGCGGAGGTCGATCCCGCCCCAGAGGTCGACCCCGCCGCGGAGGTCGACCCCGCTGCGGAGGGCGAACCGTCCGCAGGGGTCGTCAGCGACGACGATGGCGCACCAACGAACCCCGAGAGCGACACGCCGGGCCCCACCTCAACCACGCGGGCCCCCGCAGCCCCCACTCTTGAGCCACGACGGAACCGGCTCATCCTCGCCGATCTCGTCACCACCGTCTCCGACGACGTCCGCACCGACCGCCGCTAAGCGAGGGACCGCCTCAGATGCCCGCCTTGCGCCTCCTGCCCGAGCTCGAGGACTCCTTGCGGCAGATTCCTGGCGTCAAGGCGGCCAGCGTGGTCACGGGGCCGGACGCGGTGCCCACCGAGGTCCACGTCCTGGCGGCTCCCGGTAAGCCTGCGAAGCAGATTGTTCGCGACGTCCAGTCGCTGTCCCTGGCCCGCTTCGACATCGACATCGACCACCGCATCGTCTCCGTGGTGCAGATCGCCGACGAGGAGGTCCGGGCCGTCGATCCGCCCCGGCATGAGGTGGCTCCCGAGGAAGATGGCGACGACATCCAGGAGCAGGAGGAGTCGCTTCCACGGCCCGCCATCTCAGCGATCATGGTCCGCAGCGTCAAGGGCGAGACCGAGGCGTCGGTGACCCTTGCCGCCCATGACCAGCTGTTCGAGGGCACCAGCCACGGTCCGGCCGGTCAGACCCATCGGGCGCGGCTGGTCGCCATCGCCACCCTCGAAGCCCTGTCCGAGCTGCTCGGCCAGCCCTGCGAGGTCGAGTCCTCAGCAATAGTCGCGACCGGGGCCCGGGAGGTCGCGCTGACCGTGCTCACGATGGTGGTCCCGCGCACCGGTGAACAGGCCCTCACCGGTTCTGCCGTCGTGCGGGGCGATGAGGCTGACGCCGTCGCCCGCTCGGTTCTTGCTGGCCTGAACCGCCAGCTCGCCGGCTGACCAACAGCCGGCCCCGTTCTACGGCCGCAGCATCGTCTTGATCGAACGGCGCTGGTCCATCGCCGCATAGGCTTCCGCGGCCTCGTCCAGCGGGAGCTCGAGGTCGAAGACCCGGCCGGGGTCGATCGCACCGGCGAGCGTGTCGGCGAGCAGCTCCTCGAGGTATGCCCGCACGGGGGCTACTCCCCCGCCAACCGACACGTTGTTGCTGAAGAGCTGCTCGATCGGCAGCTCTGAACCGCCGGCGGGCACCCCGACGTAGCCCACCCGGCCGCCGGGGCGGGTCGCGTCGATCGCCTGCTGCATCGACTCCTTGGTGCCCACGCACTCGAGCACGGCATCGGCGCCGAGGCCCCCGAGCAGCTCCTTCACCTGCGCGACACCTTCGTCACCGCGCTTCTCGACAATGTCGGTCGCGCCGAACTCGCGGGCCAGCGCCTGTCGGTCGGCGTGGCGAGACATGGCGATGATCCGCTCCGCGCCGAGGCGACGCGAAGCCAGGACGCCACAGAGGCCGACTGCGCCGTCGCCGACGACCACGACGCTGCGACCGGGCGCCGCAGCCGCCGCGATGGCGGCGTGGTGACCTGTCCCCATGACGTCGGAGAGGGTCAAGAGGCTAGGGATGTCCGCCACTTCGGGAGTCTCCGGTGTGGCGACCAGGGTGCCGTCAGCCACGGGCACCCGGACGTACTCACCCTGGCCGCCGTCGATCTGCAGGCCTTTCTCGTCCTCGCCGCCCCACCACGCGCCGCTCGCGCAGGAGGTGTGCACGCCGTAACGGCAGTGGGCGCACGTGTTGTCGCTCAGAGCAAACGGGGCGATGACGAACTGACCAGTTCGTAGCGACGTGACGTCGGACCCGACCTCCTCCACCACCCCCACGAACTCGTGCCCGATGCGGCGCGGGGACGCCGTCTCGATGACCCCGCGGTAGGGCCAGAGGTCGGATCCGCACACGCATGCCGCCACGACCTTGACCACCGCGTCGCCGGGCAGTCGGATCTCGGGGTCCGGAACTTCCTCGACACGGATGTCGCCAGGACCGTGGATGACCGTTGCGCGCACTAGTTCTCCTTCTCAACGTCGGGCATGGGAGGATCGGGTCATGGCGAAGAAGTCCCGCAAGAAGAAGGCGCGCAAGAACAGCAAGGCCAACCACGGCAAGCGACCCAACAGCTAACGGTCAGCCGTCCGTCCCCATGTCGTGGCGGGCGGCCGCGATGTGTGCGAGGACCTTCGTCCGCAGGTCCGTCGGCGCGGGGTCGGAGCAGCTGCGCTTGACGATCGCCTTGACGGCCTCTTCGAGGCCGAACTCCCGCAGGCAGGGGCCGCACTCGTCGAGGTGCTCCTTGATCACGTGCACCCGCTGGGAGTCGAGCTCGCCGTCGATGTACTCGTAGACCCGGTCCAAGACGTCGGCGCACGGGGTTTCGTGCGGGTTACCACAACTCACGACCGGTCACCTCCGTCAACTGCCTCGGGCGCGCCGGCGGGCACGAGTCCCCGCTCGCGCGCGTAGTCCTCGAGCAGCTCCCGCAGCTGGTGACGGCCGCGGTGCAGCCGCGACATCACCGTACCGATGGGCGTGCCCATGATCCCGGCGATCTCCTTGTAGGCGAACCCTTCGACGTCCGCCAGGTAGACCGCGATGCGAAAGTCCTCCGGGATCTGCTGGAGGGCTTCCTTGACGTCGGAGTCCGGGAGGTGCTCGAGCGCCTCGGCCTCCGCTGACTTCAAGCCGCTCGACATGTGGGACTCGGCCTGGGCCAGCTGCCAGTCCTCGACCGTCTCGCTCGCCGCCTGCTTGGGCTGGCGCTGCGCCTTCCGGTAGGTGTTGATGAACGTGTTGGTCAGGATCCGGTACAGCCAGGCCTTGAGGTTCGTGCCTTCCTGGAACTGGTGGAAGGAGGCATACGCCTTGGCGTACGTCTCCTGGACCAGGTCCTCGGCGTCCGACGGGTTGCGCGTCATGCGCAGCGCAGCGGAGTACAGCTGGTCGAGAAACTGCATCGCGTCACGCTCGAAGCGGGCGTTGCGCTCGTCGAAGGACTCGGTCAGGCGAGGATCTGTGGGAGGTTCACTCATCGCGGGTGATGCTATCCCGCTGGTGCCGTGACCTCCTCCGGCCGTGCCGGTCCACTCGGCCGCGGTGGCGAAGGAGAACCCGTCGGTACGACGGGATGCCGGCGCGAGGGCATACATCTGTGCTCTGACCTCCAGGGAGCAGCGGGACCATCCACCTGCAACAGGTGACGCCGGGCCGGGATTCCCGCCTCGCCGGGAGCAGGAGGTCGGACGGCGTCAGGACAGCAACCAGTGCGCCACGGTGGAGGCCATCTGCTCCAGTGTCGAGGCACGGTCCTGGCCCCTGGGAACGCGGAAGGAGTGGTCGGCTCCCGGCACGGCGTGCACCACGAAAGACGACGAGCGTTTCCGCGGAAACGCTTTCGGGCTTCCGAAGGCGTCGCGGTCGCCCTGCACCACCAGGGTCGGGACGCCGGCCCCTGCGAGCTCCCCCAGCCGTGACTTCTCCGGTCTCCCCGGTGGATGCAGGGGGAAGGCGAGGGCGACACACGCCACGGCGCCGACCTGCGTGGCAGTCCGGCAGGCGACGCGGCCACCGGCCGAACGCCCTCCTACCGCGACCGGGCCACCGAGCCCGAGCGCCTCGAGCACGGCCAGCCAAGCCGCGTCCAGGCTGGGCGGGGCAGTCGCGATCTTTCGGCCGGCGACGCGCCATGGCTGCTCGATGCGGACCACGGTGATGCCGCGCGGCGGCAAACCCTCGGCCAGGGCCACCAGGTCGGCGGCCTCGATGCCACCGCCTGCGCCGTGCCCGAGCGCAAGGGTCAGCCGCTCCGCCCCGGAAGCCGGACGGATGTCGACGCGCGCGTCTCCTACCGGCGTCGCGATCCGGCCCACGGGGTCTCCCTCGAGCTCCAGTGCCCTGAAACGCTAGAACAACGACTGGTCATCGAGCTGCTGACCCGGCGCTGGCGGCTCGACCGGCAGCGGCTCGACGAGCTGTGGCCCGTCGTTACGGACGTTGCCGACGTCGGTCGAGACGGGGTACGCCGAGAGGCGCCCGGGTGCGGCTGGCACAAGCAGCGACCGCAGCGTTTCCGGGTCATCGTGTGCCGGGTCGAGCCATTCGGCGTACCGCTGCCGCTCGACCAGCAGCGGCATGCGGTCATGGATGCGACCCAGGTCATCGGTCGCCGAGGTGGTGAGGACGGTGCACGTCCACAACCAGGGGTCCTGGTTCTCCGCCGTCGCCGACGGGTCCTTCCAGAGCTCGTACAGGCCGGCCATCGCGAGGACGCCCCCGTCAGCCGGGCGGATGAAGAACGGCTGCTTCCTGCCCTTCGTCTCGCCGTACCACTCGTAGTAGCCGTCCGCCGGCAGCAGGCACCGCCGCTTCGCGAACGCGCGGCGAAACGCGGGCTTCTGCGCCACCGACTCCATCCGGGCGTTGATCATGCGGTTGCCGATGCTCGGGTCCTTCGCCCACGACGGGACCAGCCCCCACCGGACGACGCGGAGCGTCCGGACGGGATCGACGTCCGGCTGACCCCGGGGGGCGCGCTCGACGACCGCGTAGACGTCCTTGCTCGGCGCGACGTTCCAACTCGGCTCAAGCGCCTGAGGCGGCCGTTCCTGGACCTCGAACTCCTCGACGAGGTCGTCCGGGTCCCTGCTGGCCGCGTAACGTCCGCACACGGCAGCCAGCCTGCCAGAGGATTACCGGCCCGAGGCCTAGGGCATACGCGGCTCATGACCGTTGTGCGCCGCCTTGCCCGCCCTCTGCTGTCCTCGATGTTCATCACCGGGGGCATCGACGGCCTTCGGCATCCCCAGCCGAAGGTGCCTGCGACGGAAGCAGTCGCTCCGGCCATCGCCAGGAAGGTGCCCTACCTGCCCGAGGACCCCGAGAGTCTGGTCAAGATCAACGCTGCGGTCCAGGTGGGTGCCGGCACGATGCTGGCTCTGGGTCGCTTCCCACGACTGGCCTCCGCACTACTGGCCGGCAGCCTCGTCCCCACCACCTTGGCCGGGCACCGGTTCTGGGAGGAGAGCGAGCCGACGAAGCGGGCGCAGCAGCAGATCCACTTCTTCAAGAACCTCAGCATGCTCGGCGGGCTCATCCTGGCGGCCGTCGACACCGAAGGCCGACCCGGACTCGCGTGGCGCGCTCGTCACGCCACTCAACACGCGAGCACGTCAACGGCCCGCGCCCGCCGCACCGCGCGCCGGGAAGCCAAGCTGGTGGCCAAGACGGCCCGGCAAAAGCTTCCGGTCTGAGCACAGGCGGTCCGCGCCGGCCGCCATTACGCTCCCGACCATGATCGCCCCCTGGGTCGCTCCGGTCGCGCAGGCGCCGGTACGCGCCCGGGTGCGACTTCCCGGCTCGAAGTCACTGACCAACCGGGCGCTCGTCCTGGCCTCCATGGCGCGCAGCAGCAGCACCCTGGTCGCGCCGCTGCACAGCAGGGACACGGCCCTGATGGCGACCGGGCTCCGAGCGCTGGGGACCGGCATCGTCGAGGCAGGCCCGGACTGGGTGGTGCAGCCCGCGCCGTTACGCGGCCCCGCCGACATCGACGTGGGCAACGCGGGGACGGTGATGCGCTTTCTGCCGCCCGTTGCCGCGCTTGCCTCCGGCGAAGTGCGCTTCGACGGCGACGTCCGGGCTAGGCACCGGCCGCTGGCTCCTATCGTCCAAGCCCTGTCCGACCTCGGGGTCGACGTCGAGGCGACCGACGGCCGGCTGCCGCTGACCGTCCGGGGTCGCGGCTGGGTGCTCGGTGGGAGCGCCGTCATCGACGCCTCGCTCTCCTCACAGTTCGTGAGTGCCCTGCTCCTCGCCGCCCCGCGCTTCGCGGACGCCCTCGAGATCCGCCACGAGGGCGGGCGGCTGCCCTCGGGCACGCACATCGACATGACCGTGACCCTGCTCCGTCAGGCAGGGGTGATCGTGGAGCACGTCAACCACCACGCATGGCGGGTCGAGCCTGGACCCTTGCACCTCGGCCGCTTCCTGGTGGAGCCAGACCTGTCCAACGCCGCGCCGTTCTTGGCCGCCGCCATGGTGACCGGCGGGGAGGTCACTGTGCCGGGCTGGCCGCTGCAGACCACCCAGGCCGGCGACTCGTTGCGCGGGGTCCTCGGTGCCTTCGGCGGTCAGGCCGAGCTCCACGACGGCGGCCTCACTGTCACCGGGCCTGACCGACTGTCCGGAGTTGACCTGGACCTCGGTGACGTGGGTGAGCTCACCCCTGTCGTCGCCGCCGTGGCCGCCCTGGCGGTCTCGCCGTCCCGGCTCCGGGGGATCGCGCATCTGCGCCACCACGAGACCGACCGGCTGGCAGCGCTGCGGACCGAGATCCGTGGACTGGGTGGTGACGTGATCGAGACGGAGGACGGGCTGCAGATCCGCCCACGTCCGCTGTCCGGAGGCAGGTTCGAGACCTACGACGACCACCGCCTCGCCATGGCCGGTGCCGTGCTCGGGCTGTGCGTGCCCGGCATCGTCCTGTCCGACGTCGCGACCACGGCGAAGACACTGCCCGGTTTCGTGGACCTGTGGACCGAGATGCTGGGATGAGCCGACGGTGAGCCGCCGACGCCGTGACCTCGACGAGGACGACGTCCGGGTCCGGCCCTCCCGCAGCTCCCGTCCGCGCACCAAGGACCGGCCGACCCACGGCGATGCGACAGCCGGGGTCGTGGTCACCGTCGACCGCGGCCGGTGCACCTGCCGCGTCGGGGACCGGGAGGTCGTCGCGATGAAGGCCAGGGAACTGGGTCGGCGCAGCGTCGTGGTGGGTGACCGGGTCAGCCTGGTCGGTGACGTGACCGGTCAGCCCGACACGCTCGCGCGAGTGGTGCGAGTCGAACCGCGTCGCTCGACCTTGCGACGGACGGCAGACGACACGGATCCCGTCGAGCGCGTGATCGTCGCGAACGCGGACCAGCTGGTGATCGTGACGGCGCTGGCCGACCCGGAGCCCCGGCTGAGGCTGATCGACCGGTGCCTGGTCGCGGCGTACGACGCGGGGCTGCTGCCGCTGCTCTGCCTCACGAAACCCGACCTGGCCCCGCCCGACGTCGTCCTGGCCCACTACCGCGCGCTCGACGTGGACCATGTCGTCGTACGCCGGGGAGCCGCCCTGGACGTGTTGCGCGGTCACCTGGGCGACCGGACGAGTGTGCTGGTCGGGCACTCCGGTGTCGGCAAGTCGACCCTGGTCAACGCGCTGGTGCCGGGTGCGGGGCGGGCGACCGGTGTCGTCAACCTGGTCACCGGTCGCGGCCGCCACACCTCGTCGTCGGCGATCGCGCTCGAGCTGCCCGGCGGCGGCTGGGTCATCGACACTCCCGGCGTACGCAGTTTCGGGCTCGCCCACGTTGACCTGGACCGGGTCATCCACGCGTTTCCTGATCTCGGCGCCGGCACCGAGGGCTGCCCGCGCTCGTGCTCTCACGACGAGCCGGAGTGCGCGCTGGACGAGTGGGTGGCCTCAGGGCACAGCGACCCCACGCGGCTCGCGTCGCTGCGGCGTTTGCTGCGCTCACGGGACCGAGAGGACGATGCGCCGACCCCACCACCCGGGGGCCAGGGTTAACGACAGGCGTCGGAGCCGATCGTGCAGCTCCATACGGCAGTGGAGCCGAGGTGCCCTACCCTCGCGACAACCCCGCCAGCTGTGATCGCGGCGATCGCCGCCAGGACTGCCACCAAGGTGAGGCCGCGGCTGCGCCCACCGCTACGGCCCATGCGGCCGGCGCGACCGGCAGCCCGCGACATGAGGACTAGCGCCACGGTCAGCAGCCACAGCACCAGTGTCGGCCAGATGACCAGGGCTCCGAGGTCGGAGTGCCGCTCGATCTGCCGTGCCACGACCCCGCCCGCGTCGATGCGCCCTTCGAGCTTCTCCCCGCTCTTGGTCGCCACCGGGACGAGCACCAGGCCGGCGGTCACGGCCGCGAGCACGAGTGGTCCGTACCGCTCGCGCCATCGGGGCACGGCAGCGATGACCACGACCCCGAAGGCGGCGAGGGGCACCATCACCAGCACGGCATGCACGACCAGGATGTGGACCGGTAACCCGGTGACGGTGTCGAACACAGATCAACAGTGCCACCAGAACGCCCTGACCGGGATCACCAGAAGGTCACAGTCCGGTTGCCTACCTCAGGCTGCCCTGGTTGCCCTGGTTGTGGCGGAATCCGAGCGTTCGGCGGGCACCGACGCGCGGGTCAGCAGGGTGACCCCGAGCGCTGACCAGGCCCCGGCGAAGACGAACAGCCCGATGTCGTGCCACGGGTCGGTGAAGACCACGATCGCGACCAGGGCCGCCGCGGCGCCGACCCAGAGCGGTGTCGCGCCGGAGGGCACCACCCGGGCCCGCCACACCCCCACGCCGAGCAGCACTCCGCCGACAACCAGGAGCAGGAAGCCCAGCCCGAAGAGAACGAAAGACGCCTCGACCGGCTTGCCGGCCGCAGCAGCGCTGACCGCGACCACGGCTGCGAAGAGGACCTGAAGCGCGCTGCCAGCGACGACCAGTCGGACGCCGATCCGACCGGCGCGGGCCAGCGGCGCGGCCGCCTCCCGGTGCAACCCCCTCGCGTCGAGCGCCGCCACACCGACGCAGAGCATGCCGATTCCCCACAGCGCGATCAGTAAGGCGAAGACCACCGGCTCGACGACCGTTCCGTCGGGCGCCTGCACCCGGTGGACCAGCTCGACTCCCGTCGAGAGGATCAGCAACGGGCCGACGGCGAGGGCCGCCCGGCCGTGCCGACCAATAGCGCTGATGTCCCGCACGCCCATAACGACCTCCAGCTCGCTCGAACCCGGTTTCCGACGCTAGGGCGGTGGGACAACCCCCGTCGTCTGCCATGGGACGGAGCCAGTCGCTATCCCCCAGGGCAGACCGACGCCCGTCAGCAAGGTCCGCTCGGCGGATGACCGCGCGCGCCACAGCGAGCTAGCGTCGCGCCATGGACCTGCCCCGGTTGACCCGAGCTGCCGACGTAGCGGTCGTCGGTCTGCTCGCGGCCTCGGCGCAGATCCAGATCTGGGTGCGCGACGTCTCGACGTGGGACAACGGACCAGGCGTGCACGCGACCCTAGCGGCGGTCGTCACGCTTCCCTTGCTCGTACGACGCCGTTACCCGCTGCTGGTTCTGTCCGCCGTCGCGGTCGCGGGTTGGCTCCAGTACGAGCTGGGCGGCGGCCTGGGGCAGATGTGGTTCGCGCTGGTTCTCGCGCTCTACGCGGTGGCCGCACATGCCGGACGTCGCGAAGCCCTGATGGGTGCCGTGGTGGTGGCGGTCGCGATGCTGGCCGACGGTGTGCCAAAGCTGCGAGCAGGCGACCCGTGGGACGAGGTGGTCCCCGCCTGGTTCGTCCTGGCCGGTGTGTGGGGCTTCGGACGCTGGATCCGCAGGAGACGACGGGAGATGAGCCGGCTGCACGAGCACACCCTGGTGCTCGAGCAGGGCCACGAGGAAAGGGCTCGGGAGGCGGTCGCGACCGAACGCGCCCGGATCGCCCGGGAGCTGCATGACCTGGTGGCACACAGCATGGGCGTCATCGTGATCCAGTCGCAGGCGGCCCAGCGGGTGCTGCGCGCCGACCCGGCGAAGGCCGAACATGCGTTGACCTCCATCGAGGTCACCGGGCGGCAGGGTCTAGCGGAAATGCGTCGGCTGCTCGACGTGCTGATCGGTGCCGATGACAAGGCCCCGCTGACCCCGCAACCGGCGCTGCGCCACCTGGACACTCTGCTCGAGCAGGTGCGGTCGGCCGGGTTACCGGTCGACGTGTCTGTCGAGGGCACGGAGCGCCCGCTGCCGCCCGGTCTGGACCTTTCCGCGTACCGGATCGTGCAGGAGGCGCTCACCAACACCTTGCGGCACTCCGGCGCGGGTCGGGCGCGCGTCCGGGTGAGCTATCACTCGGCCGGCGTGGACGTCGAGGTAGCCGACGACGGGACGACCAGGGCCTCCGGAGATGGCACCGGGGGTCGCCGGCTCATCGGCATGCGGGAACGGGTCGCGCTCTACGGCGGCACCCTGCACGCCGGTCCTCGTTCCGAGGGTGGCTACCTGGTGCGTGCCCACCTGCCATTCCAGACCACGGTGTCCTCCGGCCGGCCATGACGATCCGGGTACTCCTCGTCGACGACGAGGAGCTGGTCCGAACCGGGTTGCGGTTGATCCTCGAGAGCGAGCCGGACATCGAGGTCGTCGCGGAGGCGGCGAACGGACGGATCGCGGTGGAGAGGGCGACAGCCGTGCAGCCCGACGTCGTACTCCTCGACGTCCGGATGCCCGAGGTCGATGGGCTCGAGGCCACTCGGCTGCTGCTCCAGGGCGGGTCCTCCGCGCGGGTCGTCATCCTGACGACGTTCGACCTCGATCAGTACGTGTACGACGCGCTCCAGGCCGGAGCCAGTGGCTTCCTCCTCAAGGACGCGCCCGCGAACCAGCTCGTCTCCGCGGTCCGCGCCGCCGCTGCGGGCGACGCCCTGCTGGCTCCGTCGGTGACCCGACGCCTGATCACCGAGTTCGCCAGCCGAGGGCCCCGCGTAGCGCCGTCGGCCCTCCAGGCCCTCACCGAGCGGGAGCTGGACGTGCTGAAACTGCTGGCCCTCGGCCTGTCCAATGCGGAGATAGGCGCCAGGCTCTTCATCGCGGAAGGCACGGTCAAGACGCACGTCGCTCGAGTGCTCACCAAGCTAGGCGTCCGGGACCGGGTGCAAGCGGTGGTGCTCGCCTACCGGACGGGGCTTGCCGTCTGAGGGTCGGTGCCCTGCTCAGCGAGCAGCGGGCTTCAGCGGCCTGGTGCCCAACCGCGTGCGCAGCCGCGCGCGGTGCTTGTCGATGGCCCTGGTGTGGTGCACGTACTCGGGCCAGGCGGCCGCTGGATGAGCCAGCCACGCCTCGCACACCGACAGGGCCGGCCCCAGCTCGCCGCCACGCTCCAGCAGCACGGCCGCCCGGTCGTAGGTGTAAGGGGTGTCCGCCTCGACCGCGACACCGTGCAGCAACGTCTCGAGCTCACGCACGTCGTGCCGGGCCAGCCTGGCCGCCAGCGACTCAGCGATCGGCGTCCCGGCGATGGTCCACCCATCGATGCTGGAACGGGGCACTGGGATGTCGGCCGGCTCGAACTCAACGGCGACCACACGTCGACGGAACAGTGCCATGGGCGCACCTCCGAGTCGTTCCGAGACAGGCGTACTGATCGCAGTATGCGGCGCTACCGGCTGCAGCTACCAGGGACTTGTACGGTTCGTTACATGACAGCGTACGACGACGACCTCCGCTTGGCGCACGTCCTCGCCGACACCGCTGACTCATTGACGATGAGCCGCTTTCGGGCACTGGACCTGGTGGTCGAGACCAAACCGGACCTCACGCCCGTCTCCGACGCCGACAAGCGAGTGGAGGAGGCGATCCGTTCGACGTTGAGTCGCGCACGGCCGCGCGACGCGGTCCGTGGCGAGGAGATGCCCGACACGGGGCACGGACCCCGACGCTGGGTGGTCGACCCGATCGACGGCACCAAGAACTTCGTCCGCGGCGTGCCCGTCTGGGCCACGTTGGTCGCGCTGATGGATGGAGCCTACGTTGGCGCGGGCCTGGTGTCGGCGCCGGCGCTGGGGCGTCGGTGGTGGGCCGCGGCCGGGTCGGGGGCGTACACCGGCAAGAGCCTCTCGTCGGCGACGCGCATGACGGTCTCGAAGGTGGAGCGGCTGACCGACGCGTCGTTGTCCTACTCCAGTCTCCCGGGGTGGCTCGATATCGGGCGCGAAGAGGCGTTCCTCGGGCTGACCCGCGAGATGTGGCGCACACGGGCCTACGGTGACTTCTGGTCCTACATGCTCGTCGCCGAAGGGGCCGTCGACGTCGCGGCCGAGCCCCAGGTGGCCCTGCACGACCTGGCGGCGCCGTCGATCGTGGTGACCGAAGCGGGCGGCCGTTTCACCGACCTCGACGGCGTCGACGGTCCGGCCGGCGGCAGTGCGGTCGCCACGAACGGCCGCTTGCACGACGAGGTCGTGCGGCGGCTCACCCCCTAGACCGGCTGCGGCCTGCTGCCGCCCGGCTTGCGGCGGTGAGCACAGCAGGCCCGACGAGGACCGCAGCCAGGTCGAACCAGCCGTACCCTCCGGCCGCCCCAGACGGCGGGTTGCCGATGGCGACAAGTCCAGTCGGGTCACGCGCGCGCCACTCCCACGTCCCGAGCCAGGTGCCGAGGATCTCCAGGTAGGTGACCACGACGAAGGCACCGACGTAGAGCGGCCGGGACCTCCCCCATGCCAGGAAGCCGACCAGGCACCCGAACCAGAACGCTCCGAGTACGTCGAGGCGCTCTGCCAGGACGAGTCCCCATCCGGCGTACGCACCTCCGAGGGCCAGGACGGCCAGGATCGCGAGCCGCAGGTGGGCGCGGACCCACGCGCTGCGGCCCATCGCCAGCGCGCAGAGGTAGACCAGGCCGTGCCCGGGCGGGACGAAAGCCGGCACGTTACCCAGGCGGTAGACGTACACCTCCAGCAGTGGCGAGAACGTGTACTCGACTGCCGTAGCGAAGGCCACCACCACCGCAACCTGGGCTCGGACAAGAGGGGTCTCCCTCCGCAGCAACGCGAGCAGCAGCACCCAGGTGCCGACGCCGAGCAGGCGCTGCGACCCGATGGCAGCCCCTCGGTCGAGGAGGAGCACGAGGGGTACCCAGGTGAGCGTGAGGACGACCGGCGGGTCCAGCCACATCCGCACCGCAGCAACCGGGGTCGCCCCGGTCGGCAGCGCCGCGGACACCTCTGTGGTCACCGGATCGAGTATGTCAGCGCGCCGCCGGCTCGCCAGGCGCGCAACTCGTCAGGCGCACTGACTGCGGGTGCTTGTGGGTGGCGTGCCGGGCGAGCAAGATGATCGCGGTTGCGTCGTTGCCGGCCGCTCGTGCCGGCGAGTAGCGCCGGAGAGGTGCGTGTCACATGCAGGTCCGCGACGGCATGAGCACTGAGGTTTTGACCGTGGGACCGGACCATACGCTCCGGGACGCCAGCCGGGCGATGGCCGCTCGTCGGGTAGGGGCCGCCGTTGTGAACGACCCCGACGGCGAAGGAGTGGGCATCCTCACCGAGCGTGATGTCCTGGTCTCTGTCGGAACGGGACAAGATCCGGACACCGAGCGGGTGCGCAACCACCGCACCGACGACCTGGTCTTCGCCGCGCCGTCGTGGACGTTGGAGCAGGCCGCCGAGGCCATGCTGCGCGGCGGGTTCCGGCATCTGGTCGTCCTCGACGCGGGCGACGTCGTCGGGATCCTTTCCGTCCGCGACATCGCCCGCTGCTGGTTGCACCAGCGTTCGACCGACGACGAGCTGGTCGGCTGAGCGTCGCGGAGCGGATGCGGCCTCAGCCGCGGCCCGTCAGGGCATCGCTGTCCTTCTTGGCTTCGGCGCTGGCCAGGTTGTCCCCCTCCTGCGGCTCGCGCTCCTTGGCCCGCAGCATGAGCGCCGCCCCAGCCAGCACCACCACCAGCACGCCCAGCACGCCGACCTCGACGATCGAGTGGATGAACTTGGCGTCCTTGCCCACGTAGTCAGCGGCCTCGACCGACAGGACGATGATCTCCTTGATCGAGGCGATGATCCCGACGACGAGGAAGGGCTCCGCCACCACCTCACGCTTGCCAAGGATGACCCGGACCGCGAACAGCAGCTCGACGACGATGAAGACGAGGAGCAGCCGGTCAAGGACGAGCAGGACGACCTCACTCGCGGCCGTGTCCGCGAGCCCGGTCAGCCCGTTGGCGGCTGAGATGAGCAGGGCGCCCGCGGACACGGTGAGCAGCACCGCGATGCCGACGTAGATGGCGTCCTCGGTGATCGCCAGCAGAGCGTTGCCGATGCGGACGTACTGCGGCGGCCCGTCCCCGCGGTCCCCGCGGTCACCGCGGTCACCGCTGCCTTGAGCCACTGACGGCCGTCAGGCCACGTGGCTGGTCGGTAGGACGGCGTTCAGCGGCTCGGGCAGCGCGAATCCGATCAGCAGCGCGTCTCCGCACTGCAGACAGGCCCACTCGGGGCAGTCGGACTCGTGGTCGTCGGGGCAGCCGGGCTGCTCGAACGCGACGTCGTCCTCACAGGTGGTGCACCAACGCACCAGCGCGGCATAGGTGGTCATGTGCTGACGGTGCCACGGGGGTTGGACACAACCCGGGAAGCGGCACGGCGTGTCGGACGCTTTGTCGACAAACTTTGCCGCTCTGGCGTGAGGGGCCGCTCACGGGCGATCATGTCTGCATGCCACAGAGTGTCTGGAAGGGAGCCATCTCCTTCGGGCTGGTGTCGATCCCCGTCCGACTGTTCTCCGCGACGGAGGAAAAGGACATCTCCTTCCGCCAGGTGCACCGCGACGACGGCGGCCGGATCCGCTACAAGCGCGTCTGCTCGGTGGACGGGGAGGAGGTCTCCTACAGCGATATCGCCAAAGGCTACGAAATGCCTGACGGCGAAATGGTGATCCTTGACGACGAGGACTTCGCCAACCTCCCGATCTCCAGCTCCCGGGCGGTCGAGGTGCTCAGCTTCGTCCCCGCCGAACAGATCGACGCGGTGCAGCTAGGCAAGCCCTACTACTGCGACCCGACCGGTGGCGATGTCAAGCCCTACGTGCTGCTCCGAGACTCACTGACCAAGGCCGACCGGGTCGCCGTCGTGAAGGTGGCCTTGCGCCAACGGGAGCGTCTGGCGATGCTGCGTCCGCGCGACGGCGTCCTTGTGCTGCAGACCCTGCTGTGGCCCGACGAGGTCCGCTCGTCGCGGCTGGACTTCCAGGACCAGGACGTGACCGTACGTCAGCAGGAGCTGGCGATGGCGGAGTCGTACATCGCCGCTCTTTCCGGCGACTTCGACCCTTCGGAGTTCTCCGACGACTACCGGGCTGCGCTCGAGGAGGTCATCGACGCGAAGGTCGCCGGCCACGAGGTCCGCACCCCCACCGAGGCGCCCCGGTCGGCCGGGCAGGTCGTGGACCTCATGGACGCCTTGCGTCGTAGTGTCGCCGAGGCGAAGGCGCGTCGGGGCGAGGGTGGGGCGGCGGAGCCGGCCGCAGAGCAGGCGGCCACGGCGACGGGTTCGGCGCCCGGGGATGCGCCTGCGAAGAAGCCGGCCAAGAAGGCGACCGCCAAGGCCTCGGCGAAGAAGGCGACCACCGCGAGGGCTGCGGCCCCGCAGAAGTCGGCGGCGGCGAAGCAGGGCGCCAAGAAGGCGACCAAGAAAGCGACGACCAAGCGGTCCGCTGCCCGCCGCAGCGCCTGACCGCCAGACGCCTTACCCGAGTTTCTCCCAGACCGAGACGTGTGAGGCGCTGTTGCTGGTGAACGGCGTGCGCGACCAGTCGCTCCAGCGCTCGCGTAGCCGCATTCCGGTTAGCCTGGCCATCAGGTCCAGCTCGGAGGGCCAGACGTAGCGGAACGGGATCGAGACGAGGTCGTACGAGCCGTCGTGGAACCGGTAGTGGTGGGAGTACATCAGCTGGGTGGCGACGTCGTACTCGTCGAAGCTGAGTCTGGTTGCACTGCGGTGGAAGATCCGGAAGGACTCCCCCGGTGGGAGTCGCTGGAGGATGGGCACGAACACCTCGATCACGAAGCATCCGCCCGGCTCGAGGTGTGCCGCGACGTTGCGGAAGCAGCACACCTGCTCGTCTTCGGTCGTCAGGTTCGTGATGGTGTTGAACACCAGGTAGGCCAACCGGAAAGCGCCGGGCACCGAGGTGGTCGCGAAGTCGCCGACCGTCAGGCTGATGGCCTTCGCCCCCGGCTTGGCCCGTAGCTGGTCGACCATCGCCGCGGACAGGTCGATCCCATGGACACGGACGCCTCGGCGGCTCAACGGCAGGGCCACCCGCCCGGTACCGACGCCCAGCTCTAGGGCCGAGCCACTTCCTGCGAGAGCCTGCAGAAAGTCCACGGCAGGGTCGAGGACCTCCGGCGCGAACATGTCGCTCGAGTCCGCGTCGTACCGCGCCGCGACCGGCTCATCGAAGTAGTTCGTCGGCACACGCGGACGCTGGCACGGCGGCGCAGCCACCGCCACTCAATTTTCCGGCGCTACGAAGATGCAGAAGGGGTGACCGGCGGGATCGGCGTAGACGTACAGCGGCTCCTCCGGGTCATCAGAGCGGTCACTCAAGAGGCGGGCACCAAGCGCCAGTGCCCGCGCGTGTTGATCGTCGAGAGCGGCGACGTTCGGCACGGTCAGGTCCAGATGGAGCATCTGGGGATGCTCGCCCTCGGGCCAGGTCGCCTCCGGCAGCTCCGCGACCTGCTGGAACGCCAGTTGCATGCCGTCGTTGGGATGACGGAGCACCAGCCAGTCCTGGCCACTGACATCCGGCTGACCGGCGGAAGGCGGTTCGTCTCCCGGTCGGTACGCAAACCCGAGGAGCTGCCGGTAGAACTCGGCGAGCGTGCGCGCGTCGACACTGTCCAACACGACCTGCCGAAGCCGGGGGAACGAAGGCTCATCATCCACGACGTCGCCTACTGATTGGTTGCCCCGACGCCGTCGGCCGCGCTGCGCATCGCGGCGATGTCGAGCTTGCTCATCCCGAACATCGCCTGCATGGCGCGCTGGGCGCGCTGCGGGTCCGGATCGGCGAACACTTCCTCGATCCCGGTAGGGACGACCTGCCAGGACAGGCCGTGCCTGTCCTTGAGCCAGCCGCACTGACCTTCCTCCCCGCCCTCGGACAGCCTCTCCCAGTAGTAGTCGACCTCGTCCTGGGTCTCGCAGGCGATTGAAAAGGAGACGGCCTCGTCGAAGGTGAACTCGGGACCCCCGTTGATGCCGACGAACCGCTGACCGTCCAGCTCGAACTCCACGCTCATGACGGTTCCTGCCGGGCGCGGGCCGGCCTCGGTGTAGTGCGTGACGGTCACGATGCGCGAGTTCTTGAACACGGAGATATAGAAACCCGCGGCCTCCTCCGCCTCGGTGTCGAACCACAGGTTCGGAGTGATCTTCTGCTGCATGATGCACGTCCTCTCGTACCGGGCGGGAGGGACCGCCCATGACGGATAGTGCACCGGTAGACCGTCGAAGGGGAAGAAACTCATCGCTCGCTCGCCAGGGAATGCTGCCGGGTATCCAAGTGCTGTCTTGACCCGTGAGCGGCAAGGCATGCCCCGCCGAGGGCAGTCATGAGTGAGGCGGTCGAGCTCGTCGCACTCGTGGTCGCCGTCGCGCTCATTGCGGCGGCCGCCCGGCGCATGGGCCTGTCCGCGCCCCTGGTGCTCGTCTCGGCCGGAGTGGTGGCGTCATTCGTCCCCGGGGTCCCGGAGTACAAGCTAAGCCCTGAGCTGGTGCTGATCGGATTGCTTCCGCCCTTGCTCTACGCGGCTGCTCTCCGTACGTCGCTGGTGGACGTGCGGACCAACAGCCAGGCCATCAACATCCTGGCCGTAGGGGCCGTCGTCGTTACCACCCTGCTGGTGGGTCTCGTGGTGTGGGCCGTTGTCCCCGGTCTGCCGTTGGCCGCGGGGTTCGCCCTGGGAGCCGTCGTCGCCCCGCCCGACGCTGTCGCAGCCACGACCATCGCGCGCAAGGTCGGCATGCCACGACGGATCGTGTCGATCCTCGAGGGTGAGAGCCTGGTCAACGACGCAACCGCGTTGGTGGCGCTGCGCACAGCTGTCGCAGCTTTGTCCGCCACGGCGAGCATCACCGTGTGGTC
>JACCUZ010000312.1 GCA_013698395.1 Sporichthyaceae bacterium | reverse complement strand
GAGCAGGATCGTGCAGGCGCCGCAGACACCGTGCTCGCAGCCGACATGGGTGCCGCTCAGGCGCAGGTCGTGCCTCAGGAAGTCGCTCAGCAGCCGGCGCGCCGGCACCGCCGCCTCGTGCCACATCCCGTTGACGCGCAGTCGTACGTCGAAGAACTGCTCGCCCTGGTCCTGCTCCGGGGTAGCCGTCATGCGGCCCGCCCGGCCGCCTCGGCCAGTGCGCGGGCCGTCAGCACCCGGGCCAGGTGCCGGCGATACTCGGCGGTCGCGTGGATGTCCGGCTCCGGGTCCACCTGGGCGGCGGCGAGCTCGCCGGCCGCGGACCAGTCGGCGTCACCGACGTACGCACCGGCGACCGCTTCCGTGAGGTCGAGCAACAGCGGGGTCGCAGCGATTGAGATGTAGGCCGCTCGGGCCGCGGTCACGGACCCGTCCTCTCCCAGGGTGACGGCCGCGGCCAGCCCGCACACGGCGTAGTCGCCGTGGCGGCGGGACACCTCGACGAACGTCGTACCGGTGCGAACCGGCAACCGCGGGAAGGTTGCCGACACGGCGAGCTCGCCGACATCGAGCGCGGACTCCAGGGGGCCGACGAAGAAGTCCGCCGCCTCGATGTCCCGCCTCGCGCCCTGTCTGGCAGCGGTGACCCGGCCGCCGGTCAGGGTAAGAACCGCGGTCATCTCCCCGCTCGGGTCGGCGTGTGCGAGCGAGCCGACGGTGGTGCCTCGGTTGCGGATGACCGGGTGCGCGACCAGCGCCAGGGCCTGGCGCAGCAGCGGCAGCGCGTCGAAGGCCTTTGCGTCCCGCTCCACGTCCGCGTGCCGGGCGAGCGCCCCGACCGTGACCGCGTCGGGTTCCGTGCTGACGTACGACAGCTCGCCCAGCCGGTTGATGTCGACCAGGTGAGCGGGCGCCGCGAGCCGCATGTTGAGGATGGGCAGCAGGCTCTGGCCGCCCGCGAGGACCTTCGCGTCGTCACCGACCTCGGCCAGCACCGCGAGCGCCTCGTCCAGCGACTCGGGTGCCGTCCAGTCGAACCGTGACGGTTTCACGCGCTCGATCCTCCCTCACGCCCCCATCCGCCCCCCGCCCAGCGGGCCGGGGGCTCGCGGCGTTGTCATTGCGCGGCCGCCGGTCAGCGGGTGCGGTGGTCGTCGTCGCCGTCATCGCCTTCCCGGCGGGGCTCGGGCGGCGTACCTGCGGCACCCCTGTCGAAACCGGCCTCCCCCAGGCTGGCCTCGTCCTCGAACCGGTTGCGGTCGCCGTGCACTCCGGAGCGGCCCACAGCGGGACCGGTGCCCTCCTCATAACCGGCCGGCGTGTCCAACGAGTCGCGCATGTGCGCCGGCGCCAGCGCGCGCAGCAGGTGGTAGCCCGCGAGCAGGACAACGGTGCCGAGGGCGATGCCCTCGAGCGTGAAGTCGTCGCTGATCTGGTGGGCCACCGGCCCTACCGCCAGGATG
Source organism: Sporichthyaceae bacterium (assembly GCA_013698395.1). GTDB lineage: Bacteria > Actinomycetota > Actinomycetes > JACCUZ01 > JACCUZ01 > JACCUZ01. The sequence continues at coordinate 2,377 of JACCUZ010000312.1, read as the reverse complement.
ATCCCGGCGCCGATCGGCACCAGGTTGATCGGGTTGGCGAAGTCGACGCGGTTCTCGATCCAGATCTTTGCGCCCAGCAGGCCGATCATCCCGTAGAGCACCACGGTGATCCCGCCGAGAACTCCGCCTGGCGTTGCAGCGATCAGGGCGCCGAACTTCGGGCACAGGCCGAAGAGGATCGCCACCGCTCCCGCGACGTAGTAGGCCGCGGTCGAGTAGATGCGCGTCGCGGCCATGACCCCGATGTTCTCGGCGTACGTCGTGGTCGGCGAGCCACCGACCGAGCTGGCGACAGCCGTGCCCACACCGTCGGCGAAGATGGCCCGACCGATCATCGGGTCGAGGTCGGTCTTGGTCATCGCACCGACGGCCTTGACGTGACCGGTGTTCTCAGCGATCAACGCGACCACTGCGGGGAGCACGAGGACGATTGCGGAGAACTTGAAGTCCGGGCCGGTCAGATCGGGGAAACCGATCCACGAGGCGTCCTTGACGCTGTCGAAGTTCACCCGAGGGTGCGTAGTGGCCTCTGTGGCTCCGCCCAGCACGGAGGTGATGTCGCCAACAGTCTGGTCCAGCAACCAGGACAGCGCGTAGCCGAAGATCAGGGCGAGCAGGATCGCGATGCGGCTCCAGAAGCCACGCAGCAGCACGGTCATCAGGAACAGCGCGAACATCGTGATCATCGCGACCCAGCGGTCCTGCTTCCAGTAGACGTCGGCGACGACGAACGCCAGCCCGAAACCGATCAGCATGACGACACCGCCGGTGACGACCGGCGGGAAGACCTGGTGGATGACACGTATCCCCAGGAAGTTGATGGCCAGGCCCACCGCAGCCAGCACCAGTCCCGCGACCATGATGGCCCCGGTCACCAGCGCGTCGCTGTCCTGGGCAGCCCTGATCGCGAACACGGCCCCGACGAACGAGGCGCTCGTGCCGAGATAGCTCGGCACCCGGTCCTGGGTGATCAGCAGGAACAGAATCGTCGCGACCCCGGACATCATGATGGCGAGGTTCGGGTCGAGGCCCATGACCAGCGGGAACACGAATGTCGCGCCGAACATCGCGATGACGTGCTGCGCGCCGAGCCCGACGGTGCGCCCCCACGACAGTCTCTCGTCGGGCTTGACGACCTCGCCGGGAGGCGGCGTCTTGCCCCCGTGAACGACCTTCCAGCTGAACATGTCGCCCTCCTCGTCACGGTGACCTGTGCCACTCGTCGCACAGGGTGGCGCAAACTGCGGATGAACGGGGGGAGGACGGCCAGATTGCTTCCGGCGCGCGTGATCGACGCGTTACGGTCCCGATGTGATGACGCGGGTGGCGACGCGGGCGAGGACCGGTGTGCCGGCGCATCCCGGCGCGGCATCCAGCACTCTGCGCGGACTGCTGACCGGGCCCCACCGTTCGGCCCGGGTGCTCGGAAGCCACCCGACGTGCGTCTACCTGCAGGCCGGCTCCGATGTGCTCGTCATCGAGACCGCCGACGCACTCGGACTTCCGTGCGCGGTGCGCCTGGGCATCGACTCCGACGGCGCTGGACTTCACGGTGTACGCCGGAGCGACTCCGCCACCGTGGGGCAGGGTGTGGTGGCCGCCGGCACGCTGAGCGTCCGGGTCGCCCGCTGGTGGGCGCCGCGCCGGCCCCGGCCCGGCGTAGATCCCCGACGCCTGCCCGCCCTGGCACGGTTGCTCGTCGATCACCCGGCGCCCGTGCAGGTCGAGGCTCCGGTCAGCGACCTGGTGGGCCTCGGCCCCGGTCTGACCCCCGCAGGTGACGACGTTCTGGCCGGCATGCTGGTCGCGCTGCACCACACCCCAACCGCCGCGCGGGAGCTCGCCGCCGAGATCCTGCCCCTGGCCGCGCACGGGACGACGGCGCTGAGCGCGACGTTGCTCAACCACGCCGCCCAGGGGTACGCCGTCTCCGCCCTACTCGACCTTGCGGACCTGGTGGCCGGGCATGGCGCGGCCCGGCACCTACCCGCAGCAGTCGCCCGGTTGGTGGACGTCGGCCACAGCTCCGGCACAGCCCTGGCATGGGGACTGCTGCGCGGCGCCCGGGTCGCCGCCTCGCTCAGGAAGCAGGCCGCGTGACCACAAACACCCACGTCGAGGTACGCCGCGGCGCGTACCACGACTCGGTGACCCTCATGCAGGTGAGCCGCGAGGTCGCCGCAGTCGACGGGGTCTCCGCGGCACAGGTCGCCATGGGTACCGAGCTCAACATCGATGTGCTGCGCGGCATGGACTTCGACGTCCCTGCTAACACGGGGCCGAACGACCTCGTCGTCGCCCTGCGGGTCGACTCCGACGAGGCCCGCGACGCGGCGCTGGCCCGGCTCGAAGAGGCCCTGGCGCCCTCCGGCGGCGG
>JACCUZ010000305.1 GCA_013698395.1 Sporichthyaceae bacterium | reverse complement strand
CGAGTCGGTGCTCGCCAGGCTGCACTTCGTGGTCCGGGTGGCCCCCGGCCATGATCTCCCGGAAGTCGACCCCGCTGCTGTCGAGGCCCGGCTGGTCGCAGCGGCCCGCACCTGGGACGACGACTTCGTCGAAGAGGTCGTCCAGAGATACGGCGAGGACCACGCGAGCGAGTTGGTGTCGGCGTACGCCGAGGCGTTCCCTGAGGCTTACAAGGAGGACATGCCGGCCGAGGCCGCCGTCGAGGACGTGGACCGCCTCGAGGCGCTCGGTACGAGCGGCGACATCGACCTGAGCCTGTATGCCCCCCCTGGCGCGGATCCCGGTGAACGCCGGCTCAAGCTGTTCCACGTCGGGGCGCCGGTGTCGCTGTCCACGGTCCTGCCCCGTCTGCAGAAGATGGGCGTCGAGGTCATCGACGAGCGGCCCTACCACCTCGAGCGAGCCGACCGTCCTGTCGCCTGGGTCTACGACTTCGGTCTGCGCTACGAGCCCTCCGGGGAGGTGCCGGTAGAGGACGCGCGGCGGCTGTTCCAGGAGGCTTTCGCCGCCGTATGGCGGGAAGAGGCCGAGAGCGACGGCTTCAACGCCCTGGTGCTGCGCGCCGCCCTGACCTGGCGGCAGGCGATGATCTTGCGGGCGTACGCCAAGTACCTTCGTCAGGTCGGCTCGACGTTCAGCCAGGACTACATCGAGGAGTGCCTGGTCACCAACGTCCACCTGGCCCGGCTGCTGGTGACGCTGTTCGAGGCGCGCTTCGATCCGGCACGGCAGCGGCTCGGCCAAGACTCGCCGGAGGTGCTCGACGGGTTGCTCGAAGAGATCGGCGGCGCGCTCGATGACGTTGCGAGCCTGGACCAGGACCGCATCCTGCGCAGCTTCCTCGGGGTGATCCAGGCCACCTTGCGCACGAGCTACTTCCAGGTCGACCCTGAGGGCCGGCCCAAGCCCTACGTCGCGTTCAAGCTCGATCCGCACAAGGTGCCCGATCTTCCCCAGCCCCGACCCCAGTTCGAGATCTGGGTCTACAGCCCACGCGTGGAGGGCGTGCATCTCCGCTTCGGCCCCGTCGCCCGGGGCGGCCTGCGCTGGTCGGACCGTCGCGAGGACTTTCGCACCGAGGTGCTCGGGCTGGTAAAGGCCCAGATGGTGAAGAACGCGGTCATCGTGCCCGTCGGCGCGAAGGGCGGGTTCGTGGTGAAGCGCCCGGGGGACCCCACCGACCGCGAGGCGGTGCTCGCCGAGGGCGTCGCGTGCTACCGCACCTTCATCAGCGGTCTGCTCGACGTGACCGACAACCTGGTGAACACCGACGAGGGGAGGAGTGTCGTCCCGCCGAAGCGGGTGGTCCGCCACGACGGTGATGACCCTTACCTCGTGGTAGCTGCCGACAAGGGCACGGCGACGTTCTCCGATATCGCCAACCAGGTGGCGCTGGACTACAGCTTCTGGCTCGGGGACGCCTTCGCATCGGGTGGATCTGTCGGGTACGACCACAAGGCGATGGGCATCACCGCGCGCGGTGCGTGGGAGTCGGTGAAGCGACACTTCCGGGAGCTCGGGCTGGATACCCAGTCCGAGGACTTCACGGTCGTCGGCATCGGTGACATGTCTGGCGACGTGTTCGGCAACGGGATGCTGCTCTCCGAGCACATTCGGCTGGTGGCGGCGTTCGACCATCGCCACGTCTTCCTCGACCCGGACCCGGACCCCACTGCCTCGATCGTCGAGCGGCGTCGCCTTTTCGACCTGCCGCGATCGTCGTGGGGGGACTACGACCGCACCCTGCTCTCCCCGGGGGGCGGGATTCACCCCCGCACCGCCAAGTCGATCCCGCTGACGCCGCAGGTGCGCCGCCGGCTCGGTATCGCTGACACGGTGGCCGCCCTCTCACCGGCGGAGCTGCTGCAGGCGGTGCTGGCCGCACCGGTGGACCTGCTATGGAACGGCGGGATCGGGACGTACGTCAAGGCGACGTCGGAGCGGCACGCGGAAGTCGGCGACAAGGCCAACGATGCGATCCGGGTCAACGGCGCCCAGGTGCGGGCCAGGGTCGTGGGTGAGGGCGGCAACCTCGGCCTCACCCAGCTCGGGCGCATCGAGTACAGCCTGTCCGGCGCCGGAGGTCAGGGTGGCCGCATCAACACCGACGCGATCGACAACAGTGCGGGAGTCGACACCTCAGACCACGAGGTGAACATCAAGATTCTCCTCGACCAGGCCGTCCACGACGGTGCCCTCGAGCCCGGCCAACGCAACGCGTTGCTGGCGGAGATGACCGACGAGGTCGCACGGCTGGTGCTGCGGGACAACTACGAGCAGAACGTTCTGCTGGGCAACGCCCGCGTGCAGGCCCCGGCGATGCTCTCGGTGCACGAGCGGTTCATCAAGTCGCTGGAGTCGCGCGGCGAGCTCGACCGGGCACTGGAGTTCCTCCCCTCGAAGGAGGTCATCCTCCAGCGAGAGGCCGCTGGTCTGGGCCTGACGTCGAGCGAGCTGGCCGTCGTGGCCGCGTACTCCAAGATCAGCCTGACCGCGACAATCCTCGACTCAGAGATGCCAGACGAACCCTGGTTCACCGGGGCGCTGCGCCGGTACTTCCCACAGCGCATCGTCGAGGACTTCGGGGACAGGCTCGACACCCACGCGTTGCACCGGGAGATCATCACCACCTGGGTCAGCAACGACCTCGTCAACCACGCCGGGACGACGTTCGTCTTCCGGGCGCAGGAGGAGACCGGAGCCAGCCATGTCGAGATCGCACGGGCTTACGCGGTCGTGCGTGAGGTGTTCCGCCTGGAGGACTTCTGGGCCGAGGTCGAGAAGCTGGACAACCGCATCACCACTGACGCCCAGTGCATGCTCTACCTGGAGGCGCGGCGGTTGATCGACCGGTGCACGCGGTGGCTGGTGCAGACGCGCCGGGCGCGCATCGACGTGGGGGCCGAGGTGGAGCACTTCCAGGCCGAGGTCTCGCGCTTGTCCCCGCTCGTCCCGGGGATGCTCATGGGAACCCAGCGCGATCGGCTGAGCCTGCGCACCGCGGAGTTCACCGGGCTTGGCGTGCCGGACGAGCTGGCGGCGCGGGCGGCGGGTCTGCTCGACACGTTCTCGCTGCTCGACATCGTCGAGATCTCCGCCGCCGAGAAGCTGCCGGCCGAGGAGGTGGCGGCCGTCTACTTCGCCGCGTCCGAGCGCATCGACGTCGACCGCATGCTTACCCGGATCACGATGTTGCCGCGCGACGACCGGTGGAGCGCGCTCGCGCGGTCCGCGCTGCGCTATGACCTGTACGCCGCGCAGGCTGGCCTGACCTCCGACATCCTTGCCTCGACATCGCCTGCGGACTCCCCGGCCGACCGGATTGCTGCCTGGGAGGATCGCAACCGGGAAGGCGTCTCCCGGGCCGAGGTGACCCTGAAGGAGATCGCCACGTCGGACACGTTCGACCTGGCGACGTTGTCGGTCGCCCTGCGCACGATCCGCACCCTGCTCAGGGGTTGACCACTGCGGCGAGGGCGCGCTCGACACCGCTCGCGGCCCGGGCGAGCACATCTGGGGTGAGGTCGGCCCGGACCGTGACGCGCAACCGCGACGCAGCGTCGGGCACCGACGGCGGGCGGAAGCAGCCGACCCGGATGCCCTCGTCGAGCAGGCGCCGCGCGGCAGCGACGGCGACTCCGGGATCGCCTACCCGGACCGCCACGACCGCGCCGTCAGGCTCCGGCGAGGTCAACCCGTGCGAACGGAGTAACCCGTGCAGCTCGGCGGCGTTCGCCCGCACCCGGGAGGCCAGCTCCGGCTCTTCACGCAGCACGGATAGCGCCGCTGCAGCGGCGCCTACGGCAGCCGGAGCGAGACCGGTGTCGTAGATGAAGGCACGCGCGGTATTGACCAGGTGCTCCGCCACGACCGGGTCACCCAGCACCGCTCCGCCCTGGGCCCCGAGCGACTTGCTCAGGGTGACCGTCTGCACGACGTCGCCCTCGCCCGCGATCCCCGCAGCGGCGCACATCCCCCGGCCACCAGGCCCCAGCACCCCCAGCGAATGGGCCTCGTCGACCAGGAGCAGCGCGCCGTTGGCCCGGGCCGTCGCGTGCAGGTCCGCGACGGGGGCCGCGTCGCCGTCGACGGAGAACACCGCGTCGGTGACCACGACGGCCCGCGCCTGCGTACGGCCCGAGAGCACCCGCCCAACCGCGGCCACGTCCCGGTGGGGGGTGACGACCAGCGTGGCCCGGGACAGTCGCGCGGCGTCGACCAGCGAGGCATGGTTGGCGGTGTCGCAGACCAGCAGGGTGTCGGGGCCGGTCAGGGCGGTGACGGCTCCGAGGTTGGCGAGGTAGCCCGAGGAGAAGACCAGCGACGACGGGGCTCCGACGAAGTCGGCGAGCTCCGCCTCGAACCCAGCGTGCAGCTCGGTGGAGCCGGTCACCAGACGTGAGCCGGTCGCGCCCGCGCCCCACCTGCGGGCGGCGCGCCCGGCCGCCTCGGTCACCCGGAGGTCACGCGCGAGGCCCAGGTAGTCGTTGGAGGCGAGGTCGAGCACCTCGTCGGCAGCGGCGCGGGGTTGCAGGACCCGCCGCATCCCGGCGTGGTCGCGGCGTTCCGCGGCCAGGCGAAGAGGCGTCAACGGATCAGTCACGCCAGCACCTCGGCGACGCTGTCCTCGACCACCCCGCACAGGTGGGTCAGGTCGTCGTCCCCGATGGCCAGCGGTGGCATGAGGACGACGACGTCTCCCAGCGGCCGGATCCAGACCCCCCGCCGCCGGGCCGCCTGGCAGACGGCGCCTCCGGTGCGCTCGGTCACCGGGGCGACCTCGATGCCGGTCATCGTGCCGATCCGCCGGACCTCGACCACACCGTCGCGGGCGGCCAGCGAGGCGGTCAGTTCGCCGATGCGCTCGCCGACCCAGGCCGCGTGGGCGACAGTGCCGCGCTCGGCGATCAGGTCGAGGTTGGCGATCGCCGCGGCACAGGAAAGCGGGTTGGCCGTGTACGAGTGGCCGTGGAAGAAGGTGCGCGCCTCGGCCGGCACGCCGAGGAAGGCCTCGTAGACCTCCTCGCGCGCGAAGACCGCGGACAACGGGAGGTAGCCGCCGGTGAGGCCCTTGCCGCAGGTCATCAGATCGGGGGTGATCCCCGCGTGCTCGACGGCCCACATCCGCCCGGTGCGGCCGACCCCGGTCGCCACCTCGTCGACGATCATCAGCACGTCGAACTCGTCGCAGAGCTCCCGCACTCCGCGGACGAACGACACGTCGTGGGTGAGCATCCCCCCGGCCGCCTGCACGAGAGGTTCCACCACGATGGCGCATACCCGCCCGTCGGCCTCGGCCAGCGCCGCCCGCATCTCCGCCAGCACCTCGGCGGCCCGCTCGACCCGGCTCCGGCCGGCGCCCAGCACGCCAGGGGAGGAGACCGTGCGGGTGGCGAGCAGGATGGGGCGGTACGTCGCGGAGAACAGGTCGATGCCACCGACGCTGACCGCACCGAGCGTGTCACCGTGGTAGCCCTCGGCGACGTGCAGGAACAGCGGTCGGGTCGCCGCGCCGGCCCGCCGGCGCTGGGCGGTGGCCTGGAAGGCCATCTTCAGGGCCGCCTCTACCGCCGAGGACCCGTCCCCGGCGTAGAACACCCTGGTAAGTCCGACCGGGGCGGTGGCCAGCAGCCGCTCGGCGAGCTCGATCCCCGGCTCGTGGGTCAGGCCCAGGAACGTGGAGTGGTCCAGGCGGCCCAGCTGCCGGCGTACCGCTTCGTCGATCTCCGGGACAGCGTGCCCGTGCACGGTGACCCACAACGACGAGACGCCGTCGAGGTAGCGGTTGCCGTCGGTGTCCCACAGGTGCATGCCTGCCGCCCGGTCGATGACGAGCGGGTCGTCGCCCGGCCACACCGCGTGCTGGGTGAACGGGTGCCACAGGCTGCGCAGGTCCCGATCGACCAGCGAGGTCGTCCGCTGGCTCTGCCCGGCGCGTCGCGCCGGCGGGACAGGGGTGCTCGTCGTCACAGCGCAGGACTGTAGGGGGATCGCGCTTAGGCTCCGGTCCCGTGCCCTCGCTCCACGACATCGCGCAGTCCCGCGCGGAGCTGGCGGAGGGGGACCTCGAGTGGCTGCACCTGCTGTTGGCGGACTGGCAGCTGCTCGCCGACCTGTCCTTCGCCGACCTGGTGCTCTGGCTGCCGGTCCGGGCCGGTCAGGGCTTCGTCGCGGCCGCCCAGATGCGACCTACCACCGGGCCGACGGCCTTGCACCAGGACATGGTGGGGACGGAGGTCGCGCGAGGTCGGCGTAGCCAGATCGACCAGGCGTACGACGAGAAGCGGATCTGCCGGGAGCGCGACCCGGACTGGCCGGGGGACGTGCCCGTGCGCGAGGAGACCATCCCGGTGGTCCGCGAGGGCCGGGTGGTCGCGGTCGTGAGCCGGCACACCAACCTGGCCGCAGCCCGCACCCCCAGCCGGCTCGAGCTGACCTACCTGCGGACGGCCGACGACCTGGCCCTGATGGTGGCGCAGGGGAGGTTCCCCGTGCCCGGCACGGTCCACCAGGTGGCGCTCGCTCCGCGGGTCGGGGACGGGCTGATCCGGCTCGACGACGAGGGCGCTGTGACATTTGCCAGCCCCAACGCGCTGTCGGCGTACCGACGGCTCGGACTCGCCACCGACCTCACGGGTGCGCGACTCGGCGAGGTGACGGCCGCCCTGACCCGGGCAGGCGAGCGGTCGACGCCGGTGGACGAGGCCCTGCCGCTGGTGGTCAGCGGCTGGGCGCCGCGGGAGGTCGAGGTGGAGGCGGGTGGCGCGACCGTGCGGCTGCGAGTGATCCCGCTGGTGGCGGACGCCGTCCGCGTGGGCGCCCTGGTCCTGTGCCGGGACGTGACCGAGTTACGTCGCCGCGAGCGGGAGCTGATCGGCAAGGATGCCACCATCCGCGAGATTCACCACAGGGTGAAGAACAATCTGCAGACGGTTGCGGCGCTGCTGCGGCTCCAGGGCCGCCGGTTGGGCGAGTCCGACCGCACCGCCCGGGCGGCCCTGGCGGAGGCCGAGCGCCGGATCGGCTCCATTGCGGTCGTCCACGAGACGCTGTCGCGAACCGTCGAAGGCGGCGTCGAGTTCGACGAGGTGGCCGACCGGGTGGCTGGGACGGTGGGCGAGCTGGGGGCTCCCGCCGCGGCCTCGGTGAAACGCTCGGGAAGCTTCGGTGTCCTTGCGCCCGAGGTCGCCACCCCGCTGGCCCTGGTCGTGGTGGAGCTGGTCCAGAACGCCGTGGAGCACGGCGCGGTCTCCGGCGGCGAGGTTCGGCTCGACGTACGCCGGGAGGGCGGCCGCCTGCTCCTGCGAGTCCTGGACACGGGCGCCGGCCTGCCACCCGGGTTCGACATCACCCGGGACGCCGGTCTAGGCCTGCAGATCGTGCGCACGCTCGTCGAAGGAGAGCTCGGCGGCACGTTGCGGATCGGGCCGGCCCACCCGAGCGGCCCGGGGGAGAGCTCGGGCAGAGGCAGCCCCGGCGGCACAGCGGCGGAGGTGGACCTGCCGCTGCCCTCTGACTGAGGCGTCGGCGCCGGGAGATGCGACGCGCGGAACCGCTCGTGCAGGAGCCGCCTCAGGCGGTACGGGCCCGGTTGCGGGCGGTCCGGCGCTTGAGGGCGCGACGCTCGTCCTCGCTCATGGCACCCCAGACGCCGGCGTCCTGACCGGAGTCGAGCGCCCACTGCAGGCAGGTGTCCACCACGGCACAGCGCCGGCACACCGCGCGCGCCTCCTCGATCTGCAGCAGCGCGGGACCGGTGTTGCCGATGGGGAAGAAGAGTTCAGGATCTTCGTCACGGCATGCCGCGCGATGGCGCCAGTCCATGCGTCTCGCTCCTCAGGTCGTGGCGGAATGATCGGTGCTTTGTGAACCTGTTCACGAGCCCTCCCGGATCGGGCGGGGAACCGATTCACGCTCAAGGTCTGCGGGTGGAATCGCTCGGCGGGCTGTACCCCCCCCAGCCCACTTTCCAACCGGTGCTGTCAACCCTCGCAAAGGAAACGATGGGTGACAAGCGCCGGACGGAACTTTTTCGACCGGTATCCGTGGTGTTGGTCACAGCTCCACGGACGGCGGACGGGGGTCAGACGACCACGCGAAGCGCTTGCGGCACCGAGCGCAGGACCAGGGACTCGACATCACCCAGGTACTCCCCGTCGACCTGAGCAGCCGTCGGCCGGTCCGCCGTGAGGGTGATAACGGACAAGTCGTGCAGCCGATGCACCTGCCTCGCCGTCGTGCGTACCCGGCCGGTGATCAGGCGGCGAGCCTCCAGGAGCGTCGCCACCGTGCGCAACCGGGTGAGCGCGTAGAGATCGAGGCCGGTGTCAAAGCTCGCGTCGGGGGACATGAGGAGTGGCCGGTCCCGGAGATAGGTCCAGGGGGCGGTGTTGGCGACCACGGCCAGGTGGACGCCTGGTAGGGGAGCCGAGCCAGGGCGATAGATGGTCAACCCCGGGCGGCGGCGCTGCCCTGAGGGGAAGAACTCCTGAACGGCCGCCCGGACGTAGTCCCCGCTGCTCGGAGGTCGCTCGGCAGGAACCTTCCGACGCCGGCGGTCGACGCGCGCCACCACCGAGGCGTCCCAACCCATGCCGGCGTTGAAGGTGAACCAGCGGTCCCCTGCCTGGCCCAGCCCAATGGCCCGGCTGCGCCCTGCCCGGATAGCGGAGAGCAGGGCGCCGGTCGCCTCGACCGGGTCCCTCGGCAGGCCGAGCGCACGGGCGAAGACGTTCGTGCCGCCGCCCGGCACGACGGCGAGAGCCGGGATGCCGTCGCGAGGACCGTCGATGAGCAGCCCGTTGACCACCTCGTTGACCGTCCCGTCCCCGCCAAGTGCGACGACGAGGTCGACGCCGTCGACCCTTGCCTGGTGGGCCAGCTCCGCCGCGTGTCCACGCGTTGCGGTCGCAGTGACCTCAAGCTTGAGGTCGGTCTCCAACGCAGCGGTCAGCACGTCGCGCGTGCGGACCGACGTGCTGGTGGCGACCGGGTTGACCACCAGCAGCGCGCGCACGGGCGCAAGGCTAGCGGGCAGGTAGGGTCCGCGGCTGTGCCCCAGAGCCCGCCAGCACCGGTGTCGCCGCACGGCCCGGCGCCGACCCTGCGGGCGCTCACCGTGCTCGTCGGTCTGCAGGCGGCGGGGTTGCTGGGCGCGGCCGTCTTCTTCGGCGTGGAGATAGCGGTCGCCACGCCCGATGACCGGGTTCGGGCGCTGGTCACGGCGCTGCTGGCGTTGGCCGCGGCAGCCGGTCTCGCCATGGTGGCCCGCGGGCTGGCACGGCAGGAGCGCTGGGCTCGGGCGCCGGCGTTGGTGACGAACCTGCTCGTTCTGCCGGTGTCCTGGGGACTGCTGCAGGGTGGCCGGTGGTACATCGGGGTGCCTTTGTCCCTCTGGGCACTCACAGTGCTGGTGCTGCTGTTCGTACCGCCGACCGACGCCGCCCTGCAGGAGTGAGCGTCACTCCTCGACGAGGAGTCCTTCGCGCAGCTGCGCCAGCGTCCGGGCCAGCAGCCGGGACACGTGCATCTGGGAGATGCCGATCTCGGCGGCGATCTCGGACTGCGTCATGTTCTTGAAGAACCGCAGCATGAGGATCCGCTTCTCCCGCGGCGGCAGCCGCTCGAGCATCGGCTTGAGCGACTCGCGGTACTCCACGCCCTCGATGCCTTCGTCGTCGACGCCGAGCGTTTCCGAAACCGGCATCGGCTCGTCGCCGTTGCCGGAATCGCCGGCGTCCAACGACAGGGTGCTGTAGGCGTTGGCCGACTCCAGGCCCTCGAGGATGTCCTCCTCCGAGAGCTTCAGGTAAGCGGCGAGCTCTGCGACGGTCGGTGACTTGCCGTTCTTCTGAGACAGCTCGCTGGTCGCCGATGCCAGGGCCAGCCGCAACTCCTGGAGCCGCCGCGGCACCCGGACTGCCCACCCCTTGTCACGGAAGTGCCGCTTGATCTCACCGACGATCGTGGGGGTGGCGTAGGTGGAGAACTCCACGCCGCGCTCGAGGTCGAAGCGGTCGACGGACTTGATCAGGCCGATCGTCGCGACCTGGACCAGGTCGTCGTAGGGCTCGCCGCGGTTGCGGAACCTGCGGGCCAGGTGCTCGACGAGCGGGAGGTGCTGTTCGACCAGCGCGTCGCGGGCGTCCTGCCGGCGCAGGTCGCCCTCGGCGGCGCCCTGAAGCTGATGGAACAGCTCCCGGGTGCGCTCGCGGTCGACCGCGAGCCGGGAGCTGCGTTCGGGGGCTGCGTCCGGCACGCCTTCGACCGGCACGCCTTCGACCAGGACTGCGGCGTCGCCGGCGACCCCGGGCGAGCTCTCCGGCGTACGGGCGGCCGGGATGTCCTCCCCGGTGTCGGTCCGCTCACTCGGTCCGGCAGAGGTGTTCATGCCGCTCCTGCTGTGTGGCGGCGCTTGCGCAGCCGGATCCATACCCGGCCCTCTTCGTCCAGGCCGGTGTCGACCTCGCCGGCGAGTGCGGAGAGAACCGTCCAGGAGAACGTGTCGCGCTCGGGGAGCTGGCCCTGCGTGGTCGGAATGGTGACCGTCACCTGCAGTGTCACCGGGTCGAGCACGAAGCGACAGGTCAGTTGCGCCGACGTGATCGCGTGGGGGAGCAGCATCGCGCATGCCTCGTCGACTGCGATGCGCAAGTCCTCGATCTCGTCGAGGGTGAAGTCGAGTCGGGCGGCGAGGCCTGCTGTGGCGGTGCGCAGGACCGAGAGGTAGGCCGAGTCGGCTGGCAGCCGGATCTCGACCGCGTCCTCGATCGTCCCTGACGCGCCGGTCCCCAAGCCGCCGACCGAGCCGCTGACGGCGCGTTCGCTCACCCTGGTCCCCCCTGACGGCGGTCAATCGCGGCCAGCCTGCCGCAGCCCGAACGGTACATGGTCTGCGCCGATCAACTCGTCGTCAGCCCGATGTGACGACCTCTCCGGCGAGCCGGCGCAGGGCTGCGCCGGTGACGCGGTAGGGAATCCACTCGGTGAGCGCCTGTGCGCCGATCGAGGCGTAGAACGCGCGGGCGCTCTCATTCCAGTCGAGCACCCACCACTCGAGGCGGTCGTACCCGCGGTCGACGCAGATGGCGGCGAGGGTGCGCAGCAACTGCCCTCCGACCCCCGCCCCTCGGAAGTCCGGGCGCACATACAAGTCCTCGAGATAGACGTTGTGGGTGCCCAACCAGGTCGAGTAGTTGAGGAACCAGACAGCCATCCCGGCGAGCCGCCCGTCAGCGGCCTCGGCCACGTGACCGAACACCGCTGGCGGTTCCGCGAACAGCGTCCGGCGCAGGTGCTCCTCGGTGGCGACCACCTCGGTCAGGGCGCGCTCGTAGTCGGCCAGCTCGCGGACCATGGCGAGGACCTCCGCTGTGTCGGCAGGCGCTACCGGTCTGATGATCACGCCGCCCATTGTCGTGGGGGCTGGCCAGCGCACTGGCTCGGGGACACAAACGGGGAGCTGGGGCCGCTGTGGCGCTTACCGCCGCCACAGGCGCCTCACCAATCCCAGATGTGTCCCGGAGCCAGCCGCGTTGTCCACAGATCAGGGTTCGGGGGGTTCTGAGGCGGGCGACGGGTCGGTACGCTCGCCTCGCCCGTGCGTGGTACGGGCTGACGAGCCGACTCGACGGGGGGTCCGCGTGAACGCGACCATCGTCGTCGAGGACGAGGTGCGGGAACTGGTCCGCCGCCGTGGCCTCGACCCGGTGGCCGACCCGGCGGCGATCCGGCGGCTGGTCGACGAGGTCATCACCGACTACGACGAGCGGAGCACCCGTGGGTCGCTACCGCAGCTGGTCGACGTCCGCGGGACAGCACGCGCGGTCTTCGACGCGGTCGCCGGATTCGGGCCGCTGCAGAAGTATCTCGACGACCCGACGGTCGAGGAAATTTGGATCAACGAGCCGACAAAGGTGTTCATCGCGCGGCATGGGGTGCACGAGCTGACCACCACGATTTTGGCCGCGGACGAGGTGCGTGACCTGGTCGAGAAGATGCTGAAGTCCTCGGGACGTCGGGTCGACCTTTCGACGCCCTTTGTCGACGCGATGCTGCCGGACGGCTCACGGCTGCACGTCGCCATCCCAGACATCACCAGGGCTCACTGGTCGGTCAACGTCCGCAAGTTCGTGGTCCGGGCCACCCACCTCGACGACCTCGTCTCGCTAGGGACCTTGACGGGGCAGGCGGCACGGTTCCTCGAAGCCGCGGTCGCCAGCGGCTTGAACATTCTCGTGTCCGGAGGCACCCAAGCCGGCAAGACCACCCTGCTCAACTGCTTGGCGTCCGCCATCCCGTCGCGCGAGCGGGTTGTCACGGCGGAAGAGGTGTTCGAGCTGAAGATCGCGCTGCCTGACGTGGTCTCGATGCAGTGCCGCCAGCCGAGCCTCGAGGGGACCGGCGAGATCAAGCTGCGTCGGTTGGTCAAGGAGGCCTTGCGGATGCGGCCCTCGCGGATCATCGTCGGTGAGGTCCGCCAGGAAGAGAGTCTGGACCTGCTGATCTCACTGAATTCTGGACTGCCGGGCATGTGCACGGTTCATGCAAACTCGGCCCGGGAGGCCGTCACCAAAATGTGCACGCTGCCCCTGCTGGCCGGCGAGAATGTAGGTCACGCGTTTGTCGTCCCGACCGTCGCGGCGTGCCTCGACCTCGTAGTTCACGTGACGATTGAGCAGGACGGGCGACGGGCCGTACGCGAGATTCTGGCTGTCCCCGGACGGGTCGAGGGTGATGTGGTCGAGACCGCCGATGTGTTCACAACCCGCGGTGGCCAGCTGGTTCGGGCCGAAGGGTGGCCGCCCCACCCCGAGCGGTTCCAGCGCGTCGGCCACGATCTGGCGCGCCTCTTGTCGCCGTACCCTTCGGACGCGCTGGTTTCCTGATGGGCGCGCTCGTGGGGCTGCTCTTCGGCTTGGGGCTTTTCCTTGTGTGGCGGTCGCTCACACCGCGCCCCGCCCGTCGGCCTGGCCGCACTACTCGCCGCGACAAGGTGTCTGACCTCTTGGCCCAGGCCGGCATCGAGGCGGTCACCCCGGCTGGGTTGCTCGTGTCGTGCGTCGGCGTCGGCGCGGTGGTGCTCGTGATGATGGTCGTCGTGTCTCGCTCCCCTGCGGTGGCGTTGGCCTTCGCCCTCATCGCGTCGTGGGGACCGGTGGCGCTCGTGCGTTTTCGAGCTCGTCAGCGGCGCAGTGAGCTGCGCGAGCTGTGGCCGGAGGTGGTCGACAACCTTGCCTCCGGGGTGCGTGCAGGGCTGTCGCTGCCCGAGGCGCTGGCCCAGGTCGGAGTGCGCGGGCCGCAGGAGCTGAGGGGCCCGTTCATCCGATTTGGGGAGGACTACCGCGCCACGGGGCGCTTCTTCGACTGCCTCGACCGGTTGAAGGCAGCGCTGGCAGATCCGGTGGCGGACCGGATCGTCGAGTCGCTACGTATGGCCCGGGAGGTCGGCGGCACCGATCTCGGACGGTTGCTGCGAACACTGTCCGCCTTCCTTCGCGAGGACGCGCGCACCCGGGCGGAGCTGGAGACCAGGCAAGGCTGGACGGTCAACGCCGCGCGGCTCGCCGTGGCCGCGCCGTGGATCGTCCTGGGACTGCTGTCGCTGCGACCGGCGGCAGTTGATGCGTACAACAGCGCAGCCGGCCCAGTGATCCTCGCCGTCGGAGGTGGCATGTGTCTGGTGGCCTACCGGCTCATGATCCGCATCGGGCGGTTGCCCGAGGAGGAGCGCGTGCTGCGATGACCGAGGCGAATCGATGAGCCCGGCGATGCAAGGGGCGCTGCTCGGGCTGCTTGCCGGGTCCGCGCTCTTCCTCGTTCTGAGCCGCATCCCGGTCTGGCGTCGGCCCACCCTCGACGATCGCCTGGCGCCGTACCTGCGCAACTCCACACCCTCTCGGCTCTTGCACGGGGACCGTGCCCTCACGCCCTTCCCCACCCTCGAGCGCATCGTGGGTCCGGTCCTCGGTGACGCCGTGCACCTGCTCGAACGCCTCCTCGGCGGGTCAGCCTCGGCCCGGCATCGTCTCGAGCAAGCGGGCAGGGGAATGAGCCTGGAGGAGTTCCGAGCCGAGCAGGTCATGTGGGGCAGTGCAGGGTTCTTGGCTGGTACGGCCGCCAGCGTCGTCCTCCTCGCTAACGGCGACGTTCAGCCGGTTCCCCTACTCGTGATGGTTGCTCTGAGCACGATCGGCGGTGTCCTCGGGCGGGACCGATGGCTGTCCCGCGAGGTGTCGCGTCGCGAGGAACGGATGATGGCGGAGTTTCCGACCATTGCCGAGCTGCTCGCGCTCGCCGTCGCCGCGGGCGAAGGCGCGGTGGGAGCGCTCGAACGCGTGGCAACCATCAGCCGCGGGGAGCTGGCCCGGGAGCTGGGTCGGACGCTGACCGATGCCCGAGCCGGCGCCTCGCTGGTCCAAGCTCTCCAGGGGCTCGCGACACGGACCAGCCTGCCGCCGCTGGCGCGGTTCGTGGACGGTGTCGCCACCGCCGTCGAGCGGGGGACGCCGCTGGCTGAGGTGCTCCGGGCCCAGGCCGTGGATGTGCGTGAGGCCGGCAAGCGCGCTCTGCTGGAGGCGGGCGGGCGTAAGGAGATCGCGATGATGGTCCCGGTGGTGTTCTTGGTGCTTCCGGTGACGGTGCTCTTCGCACTGTTCCCCGGATTCTTCGGCTTCAGCGTCGCCACGTGAGGGCGGCAGTCGGTTCAGCCACAGTGCCTTAGGAGTGCACGGAAAACGAGGAGGAGAGACGCAATGCATGACTTGCTCGGGTACGTCAGCCGGCCCGTTTCCGAGGCCGCGCTGCGGGCGTGGACGAGAACGATCGCCCACGGAAGGGACCGGGGTGACGTGCCGGGATGGGTGCTCGTCACCATCATGACCGCTGGGCTCGTCACCGCCCTGTGGCTCGTCGCCGACGACAAGCTGAAGGAGCTGTTCAACAACGCCCTCGATGGCGTGGTGGGCAACGCGCCTTAGCCGGCACCGGATGCATACCAATGTCCGGTCATGACGAGCGTGGCTCGGCAGTCGTCGAGTTCACGCTGGTCGGGGTCCTGCTCACCGCACTGTTCCTCGCGCTCCTCCAGCTCGGGCTGGCGCTCCACGTCCGAAACACCCTGGTCGCGTCCGCCGCGGAGGGGGCGCGCTACGCCGCCAACTCGGACCGAACTCCCTCCGACGGTGCCGTCATCACCCGCCGCCTGATTCGTGACTCGCTGGCCGACACGTTCGCGTCGCGCGTCTCGAGTGGCTTCGAGTTGGTCGGTGGTGTTCCGACGGTTTACGTCCAGGTCGACGCCACGCTTCCGGTGGTCGGGCTGCTGGGACCGGCGCGGGGCATCCGCGTACGTGGACATGCGGTGGACGAGACGCCATGAGACCTCGCCGACCCGGCTTCGGGGGCGACGACGGCAACGCCATCGTCGAGTTCGTCTACCTCGCAGTCCTGCTCATGGTGCCGCTGACCTATGTTCTGCTGACCGTGTTCCGGGTGCAGGCAGCGGCGTACGCGGTGTCCAGCGCCGCCCGGGAAGCCGGCCGGGTCTATGCGACCTCACAGTCACAGGAAGCCGCGGGCCTACGCGCTTACGCGGCAGCGTCGATCGTCATGCAGGACAGCAACCTGACGTTGCCTCCTCGGAACCTTCGGATCTCCTGCTCGAGCAGCCCATGCCTGACCCCGGGCAGCCAGGTGGACGTGGTGATCGACTTCCAGGTGCCGTTGCCCTGGCTCCCGCGGCTCTTCGACGGACGCTCGGCAGCAAGCGTCGGCGTGTCGGGTCGCCATCTGGAGGTCGTTGACCGCTATCGGGAGTCGGCACGATGACCGGGCTCTCCGAGCTCAGGTTCCATGTGCGGGATCGCGGCGACGACGGCCAGCTGATGTTGCTGGTGCTGGTCTACACCGTGATCGCTGGGCTTCTCGTTACCGTCGTGGTGAATCTGTCCAACGCTTTCCTGTACCGACGGTCCCTGGTGGCGGCCGCCGACGGCGCTGCCCTCAGCGCGGCCAACCGTCCCGACCTCGACCGCATCTACGCCGGTGCAGGACAATTTCTTCCGCTGTCGGAGGCAGGAGCCCGTTCTGCCGTTCGTCAATACGTCCTCGACGCCGAGCTCCACTCTCGCTTCCACGGCTTTCGTGTTGTCGACGTGAGAACAGATGGCAGCACCGTTGCGGTGACCCTCGCCGCGACCGTGCGGATGCCGTTCGTCAACGTCCTTTCTGAGCGGTACCGCGGCGGCTATCCCGTGGAGGCGACGGTGCGCGCCCGGTCACCGCTCGTTCCTTAACGTTTCCGCGGAAACGCCTGACGGCATCGCGACTCTGACCCCGACACACAAGCGAGGCAGCCGGGACAGGAGTGAACACCGACGACATCACTCTCGCCACACCAACCCCGAAGGTGTCTTGGAGTGTTCTGCGCGGCTGCGACCGGTCGCGCCGGGTGATGCAGGCCGGTGCATCAGCACCGCGGCGTAAGCGTCCTACTTGACGCGCCCGTAGAACAGGCTGCTGGTCCAGGGCTTCACCCGCTGGACCGGGGTACCGGGACGCGACGCATGCCAGATGTAGCCGCGACCGGGATAGATGGCAACGTGGTAGATGCCACCGTGGCTGTAGAAGAACACCAGGTCGCCGCGGCGACGATTCTCTTTCCTGATGCGCTCGGTCCGGCTGACCTGGGCGGAGGACGAGTGCGGCAGCGACCTGCCGACCCGGCTGTAGACCCACCGGGTCAGGCCGGAGCAGTCGAAGCGGTTCGGTCCGTCCGCGCCGTAGCCGTAGGGGGAGCCCTTGCGGCTTCGCGCCCACTCGACGGCAGCGTCGGCCTTGGCGGCGCTGATCACCGCTGCGGAGGCCCTGGGGGCCGCCGGGCTGAGCGTGTAACCGGCGGACATCGTGAACGCAAGGGCGAGAACGACAGGGGCGATCGTGAGCAGGCGGACATGGGAGGGTCGAGACAGGCATGCGGCTGTTCCTTCGGGATCCGCCTGCGAAGAATGACCTGTCGGGTTCGGGCGCCGAAGTTGCCCGGCCACTTGACTGCGTGGCTTCACCCCAAGGACGGTCAGTCGTACGACTAGGTACGCGTGGCCGCCCGCCGTTCTGGGTTCTCCGTCCCTGTCACTGCGACGTGCTCGCTGGGGGCGTCCGCGCGGGTGACAGGGCTCGGCGTCCGCGGGTGCCACCTCACCGTTGGCGACGAGGCGCACCCATGGTGAACGACTTCTGACCCTCGAGAGACCAGCCGCCAGCCCCACACGCGTGAGGCGTGACCAAGACCACACGAGACAGTGGCGTTGTCGTCACGTGGGGTTGATAGCGGATGCACGGCAAGTCAATTCGACGTGTCGACGCCCCGCAGTCGGCAGAAGTGAGGACGAGCCGAGGAGTACGCCGTCGCGTACCGTAGGCCCACGTGGCCGCCGTCGACGTCTCGGAGGAGCTCAAGGAGCTCGACCAGACACTGAGCAGCATCGAGGCCGTCGTCGACCTGGACGCGTTGCGCCGGGAGCTGGCGTCGCTGAACGAGCGGGCCGCTGCCCCCGACTTGTGGGACGACCAGGAGCGGGCCCAGAAGGTGACGAGCCGGTTGTCCTACGTCCAGGGCGAGCTCAACCGGATCGAGTCGCTGCGTCGACGGCTGGACGACGTCGTCGTGCTCTTCGAGCTCGCTGAGTCCGAGGACGACGCAGACACCGTGGTCGAGGCACAGGCCGAGCTTTCGGTGATCCGCAAGGCGCTCGGTGAACTGGAGGTGCGCACGCTGCTGTCGGGAGAGTACGACCAGCGAGAGGCCCTCGTGACCATCCGGGCCGAGGCCGGTGGCGTCGACGCTGCGGACTTCGCCGAGATGTTGATGCGGATGTACCTGCGATGGGCGGAGCGGCACAACTACCCGGCGGAGGTGCTCGACACCTCGTACGCCGAGGAGGCCGGACTGAAGTCGGTCACCTTCCAAGTGAGAGTGCCGTACGCCTACGGGACCTTGTCCGTCGAGCAGGGCACGCACCGCCTGGTGCGGATCTCACCATTCGACAACCAGGGTCGGCGCCAGACCTCGTTCGCCGGGGTCGAGGTCCTGCCGGTAACTGAGCAGACCGACCACATCGACATTCCGGAGAACGACTTGCGGATCGACGTGTTCCGCTCCTCCGGGCCCGGTGGTCAGTCGGTCAACACGACCGACTCCGCGGTGCGCATCACTCACCTGCCGACCGGGATCGTCGTCTCCTGCCAGAACGAGAAGTCACAGATCCAGAACCGCGCGGCAGCGCTGCGGGTCCTGCAGTCGCGTCTCCTGCTGTTGCGCAAGCAGGAGGAGAAGGCGGAGATGGACGCCCTGAAGGGCGACACCGGAGGCTCCTGGGGAAACCAGATGCGGTCCTATGTGTTGCACCCGTACCAGATGGTGAAGGACCTGCGCACCGAACAGGAGACCGGCAACACGGCCGCAGTGCTCGACGGTGAGATCGACGAGTTCATCGAGGCCGGCGTCCGGTGGCGCAAGCAGATGCAGAAAGCTGGCTAGCGCGGGAACAGGCCGCTCGGTTTCTGGCATCACGGGCTGTAGGGGCCAAACGGGTGAAACTGTAGGTTTTGCCTGACCCGCCCTTGAAGATCACCGACAGTGGCAGCGCGACCTCCTGGGGAGAGGAGAGCGCAATGCTGGGGGGGCTGTGAGCCGCGACCGGGAACTACCGGTCACCCCGTAGATCCGGGAAGGATCTGCGGCGGTCGCGGGGAGCCACTGGTGAGACCGACCTCGGCACCACTTCGTTCCTTACGAGAGGTGCCTTCGATGGTCCGGTCGCTCATCAAGCGCGGAATGCCCAAACCGTTCGCAATCCTGCTTGCCGCGCTCATGGCGCTCTATGTCCTGCCACTCGGCGCGTTGCCTGCCAGTGCGGCGGACGTCGGTGGTTTCGAGATCGAGGGCAACCTCATCGACGACACAACGGCTGACCCGCCGATCGACTGGTTCGACCTCGGTCCCGGCTCGCCGGGCTTCAGCACCGGAGTTGACAACACGACGACGACCGGCCAGGACGACACCACGTTCCAGGGCTCGAGCAAGGAGTTCGACACGACTGGGAATGGCGCCTGGCCCAACTGGGACTACGGCAGCGGCAACGCAACCGGCAAGTCGGACTTCGGCCGCTGGGCGACGTATGACTACGTCGACTCCCAGGACCACGTCTGGTTCTACTTCGCCTTCGACCGTGGCTTCGGTACGGGCACCGCCAAGTACGCATTCGAGCTGAACCAGATCACGCAGAGCCCGACGACTGACGCCAACCCTGACCGCAGCCAGGGCGACATCCGGCTCATCATCTACGACCAGGGCAACGGCCTCGTCACGCTGACCGCTGACGCCCAGAACCCCGACGTGGGCCTGTACGTCTGGGACGACCCCGACCAGCCTGCAGGCGGGGTCGCCGAGGACACCGACAAGGACGGCTCTTGGGTCAAGATCACCAATGCCGGCATCTTCGCGGGTGCGTCCAACACAGGAGAGACGCCCGTCGCCGTCCCCAGCTGGTGGACCGGCGGCAACGTGGAGGACGGCACACTGACCAAGGACACCTTTCTCGAGTTCGGCATCGACCTGACCTCCTTCGGAGCGGTCCTGGGCTGCCCGTCGGCCGGCTTCAGTGCCGTCAACGCCCGGTCCATCACCGGCACCGGCGGCCCGGGCACCCTGGTCGATTACCTGGAGGCCATCCCCGTAACGATTCCCTCGAACTGCGCGGCGCTCTTCATCCGCAAGTTCCAGGGGAACGGCGAAACCCCGTTGGGTGGCGCCACGTTCGAGATCACACCGAACCCGCTGCCCACCGGGTCGCCCGGGTCGGAACTGGCCTCACTGGTCATCTTGGACGACTCCGACGGCAACACGACAGTCGAGCCCGGCACGAACTACGACGACCCCGACCCGGACGCCGGCGAGATCTCCCTGCCCGCGGTCAAGCCCGGCATCGAGTACACGGTCACCGAGGTCGCTGCGCCCGACGGGTGGATCAAGGACAACTCCTCGGTCAAGGTGACGCCGGTGGCCTACGGCACCAGCCAGAGCCCGTCGAACACCGCGAGGTTCGTCAACCACCGCGGCGCGGTGACGTTCTACAAGGACTACGAGGGTGCGGACCCCGAGACTGGGGCCAGCTTCACCCTGACCCGTGACAACGACGACGCCGACGCCCTGTACAACAACGGGACCGTCCAGGTCACCGACAACGGGGCGAACGACTCCGCCCCCGCCATCGGCGTCATCACCGTCGCTCCTCTGGAGGCGGGCAGTTGGAAGCTGGTCGAGGACATGGGCGGCGCCCCGACCGGCTGGATCCGCGACAACACGGAGATCTTCTTCACGGTCCCGGACGCGATGGGCAACCGCGACGTGACGTTGGCGAACCCCACGCTCAGCGACCCGCGCCGCACGTACCCGCTTACCGTTCGCAAGGTCGCCGAGGCGGACAACTCCGTGCGCATCAACGGAGCGGTGTTCGACCTCTACAAGGAGACGAGCAGCGAGGCCGGTCTCCAGCTCGCCGGAGACACCAAGGTGGGGACCTGCACGACGTCAGGCAACGGTGAATGCAGCGTGACGGACCTCGCATGGGGCGCCTCGTACTACTGGTACGAGGTCTCGGTTCCGGCGCCGTACAACCTGCCCAGCAACCGTGTGGTCGGCCCCATCGCGCTCCACAGAGACGGCTCGTCGGACCCCTCGGGTACGGCGGTCTTCCAGGACCCACAGTCCGCGATCCGCACGCAGGCGACCAACGGCAGCCTGCCGAATGCCACGATCAGCGACACCGCGTACGTGACCGGCGTCAACGACTCGAACACCGGCGGTGTGACGTTCTATGTCTACGGACCGCTGAGCACTGCACCGGTGACCTCGACGAGCTGTGGGTACTCCGTGGTCGAAGGAGTGCCCAACTACGAAAGCGGTCCCAACTACCTCACCAAGGTGACCGACTCGACCGGCGTGAAGAACGCTGCCGGCGAGTGGGTCTACGAGACGGGTGCGGTCGCGGTTCCTGGCTCGGGCAACTTTGCCTGGGTCGCTGTCTACAGGGGTGACAACAACGGCAACCGAAGCGTGGCCGGCACCTGCGGCGACGCGAACGAGACGTCCAACGTCCCGGCGCCTCGTCAGCCTGTGCTCAGCACCCAGGTCTCGGCGACCTCGCTGATCATCGGGAGCTCGGGAAGCGTGAGCTTCTCGGACAAGGCGACGCTCTCCGGGGCGAGCGACACGGCCGGTGGGACCATCACCTTCCGGTTGTTCGGTCCGGGTGCGACGGTCGCGGCGGCCTGCGCCACGACCGGTGTGGTCCAGGGCTCGCCGGTCGCGGTGAGCGGCAACGGCACCTACCAGGGCCCGACCGTCTCGGTGAGCGCTGCCGGCTACTACAGCTGGGTGGCGACGTACAGCGGCGACGGCGCCAACCTGCCGGCGACCCACGCCTGCGGGCTCCCCAGTGAGACGGTGCAGGTCTTCAAGGGCCTGAACCCGACCCTGGACAAGATCGCTGACCCGCCCACGGGCAGCACCGTCCAGCGCGGTGACGCGGTGAAGTACACCGTGACGGTGGGCAACACCGGCGATGTCGCCATCGACGACGGCGTCGTGACCGACACCCTGCCGGCGTACGTCACGGTGGACCAGGCATCGGTGACGGCAAGCGGTGGCACCTTCACCGCGGGCAGTGACCGCACCAAGTCGGCGGGCACGATCAAGTGGACCGTGGACCTGGCGCCAGGCCAGACGAAGTCCTTCGTCTACAACGTGACCGTGG